>JABHQB010000072.1 GCA_018695965.1 Flavobacteriales bacterium
ACTTTGGTTTTTAAAGGGAGATACCAATATTAAATATCTCAAAGAAAATGGAGTCAGAATTTGGGATGAGTGGGCAGATGAAAATGGAGATTTGGGTCATGTATACGGATACCAATGGAGATCTTGGCCTGCACCTGATGGAAAACATATTGACCAAATTACTCAAGTAGTAGATACACTTAAAAACAATCCTGATAGCAGAAGAATAATTGTTAGTGCTTGGAATGTAGGAGAAATTGAACAGATGGCTTTACCTCCTTGTCATGCGTTTTTTCAGTTCTATGTAGCAGATGGAAAACTTTCTTGTCAGTTGTATCAAAGAAGTGCGGACATCTTCTTGGGAGTTCCTTTCAACATTGCATCATACGCATTACTTACTATGATGATGGCGCAAGTCTGTGATTTGGAAGTTGGTGATTTTGTACACACCTTAGGAGATGCGCATATTTATACGAATCATTTTGAGCAAACAGAATTGCAATTGAGTAGAGATTGCAAGAAATTACCGACTATGAAAATCAACCCTGAAGTGAAAAGTATCTTTGATTTTACTATTGATGATTTTGAATTAACATATTATGAATACCACCCTCATATAAAAGGAAAAGTAGCGATATAATGGCAAACATCATTGTTTTAGGAGCAGGATTAGTGGGAGGTGTAATGGCTACAGATTTATCCAAAAATCATGAAGTAACCTCAGTAGATATTTCACAAAAAAACTTAGATAAGTTAGCAGGAATCAACACAATTTGTGCTGATGTTTCAGACACATCAACTTTACAAAACCTAATTAAAGATTTTGATTTGGTAGTTGGTGCAGTACCTGGTTTTATGGGATACCAGATGATGAAGGATGTAATTGAAGTTGGCAAAAATATAGTAGATATTTCTTTTTATCCAGAAGATCCTTTTGGATTGGATGAATTAGCAAAAGAAAAGGGTGTGGTAGCTGTAATGGATTGCGGCGTAGCTCCCGGAATGGGGAATATCATTTTTGGTCATCATGACTCTCAAATGCAAATTACCGATTATGAATGTTTGGTTGGAGGACTACCCGAAAAAAGAGAATGGCCTTACGAATATCAAGCAGTCTTTTCTCCCATTGATGTAATTGAGGAATATATTCGTCCCGCTAGATATGTTCAGAATAGCCAAATGATTACAAAAGAAGCTCTTTCCGATACAGAATTGATAGAATTTGATGAAATAGGAACTCTAGAAAGTTGGAATTCTGATGGACTCAGAAGTTTAATTAAAACCATGGATCATGTACCAAATATGATAGAAAAAACTTTACGTTATCCAGGTTGCGTGGAATACTTAAAGGTGTTAAGAGAAAGTGGGTTCTTTTCCTATGATGAGGTAGAAGTCAATGGAAATATGATTCGCCCTATTGATGTTACATCAAAACTACTTTTCCCTCAATGGGAGATGAAAGAAGGTGATAAAGATTTCACCATTATGAGAATAATAATGAAAGGGACAGAAAATGGAGAGGAGGTAACATATCAATATAATTTGTTAGATAGATTCCAGAATGGGACTATTTCTATGGCACGTACAACAGGATTTACTTGCACAGCAGTTGCAAATTTACTGGTGAATGGAGATTACAAAAGAATTGGTATTTCTCCACCCGAATATTTGGGAGAACATTTTAACTTTGTAAAAGATTATTTGGCAGATAGAGGAGTAAATTATAAAGTAAAAAAGAGTTAAATGAAAGTATCCCTAATAGTTGCGGTATCCGAAAATGGAGTAATTGGAAAAGACAACGATCTTATCTGGCACTTACCAAAGGATATGAAGTTTTTTAAAGATACAACTATGGGACATCATGTTATAATGGGAAGAAAGAATTTTGAATCTATTCCTCATAAATATAGGCCTCTTCCAAATAGAACAAATATTGTTATTACAAGACAATCTGATTATAAAGCTGAGGGTAGTATAGTTGTTAATTCGGTGGAAGAAGCTTTAAAAGTGGCTAAAAGTAATGAAGAAAATGAAGCTTTTATTATTGGAGGAGGTCAGATTTATAAATTAGCAGTTGACGCAGGTATAGCAGATAAAATATATTTGACAAAGATTCATCACTCATTTGATGGAGACACCTTTTTTCCAGAACTTAATTCTGATTGGATAGAAGTAAATAGAGAAGATTGTTTTAAAGATGATAATCATAAATATGATTATTCCTTTATAGTTTTAGAAAATAAGTAGTCCTCCAATAAAAATCACCATACCCATTAAGAACAAATACAAAGTATAAGGAAGAATTTCTTTTGCTTTTAACCCTGTAATTCCTAAAAGAGGCAAAGCCCAAAAAGGTTGTAACATATTTGTAAGCTGATCTCCATAAGCAAGTGCCATTATACTTTTATTAAAAGAAACTCCCAAATTGGAAGCGGCCTCCATAATAATAGGCCCCTGAATTGCCCATTGTCCACCACCACTTGGAACAAAAATATTTACAATTCCTGCAGAGATAAAAGTAAAAATAGGAAAGGTTGTTTCGTTGGAAATAGTTACAAAAAAGTCTGACATAATACTAACCATCCCAGAATCTTTCATAATCCCCATAATACCAAAGTACAATGGAAACTGAATCAGAATTCCTGCAGCTCCACTAATAGCTGAACTAATTGCTTTTGTAAAATTGAAAAATGAACTATGTAGTAACAATCCCATTCCTAAAAGAGATAAATTTATAAAATTTGGGTTTATTACTGAAAGAGAAGGAATTTCTGGAAGTAAAAATGCTTTGTAAAAACAATATCCCAAAATAATAAAAGATAAAAAGTAAGCAAGTATTTTGGAATGATCTAATTTCTCTGCTCCATCAAATTTAGTAGATTCTAATTCTATCTCTTCAGAAGAAATAGAAATGAGTTTTCCTTGATTTCTTTTCCCAATAAAATATAATCCAACTGGGAGAATTATAAGTAACAGAAAACTAATTACTAAATTCATATTAGAAAATATTGTTTCAGAAAGTGAAATCATATCTGGAAACGAAAAATCAGAATTACTTAATAAAGAAGAAAGATGTCCTTGTTCCGCCACTTTTATTGGAGCAGAACCAGAAAGTCCTCCATGCCAAACCATCATTCCGGAATATCCAGCAGCTCCTATTAAAGGATAGTTTAGTTTTATATTTTTTTTAGATGCATGTTCTCCAACTTTTCTA
>JABHQB010000073.1 GCA_018695965.1 Flavobacteriales bacterium
GGAATAAATGACATTATACTGCAGATTGTAGATATTATAATGATGGCGGCGCCTTATGGTGTATTTGCACTTTTAGGTGGTCTGGTAGTAGATTTTGGAGCAAGTGCAGAATTATTTATAGCGCTTGCAAAATATTCTGTAACAGTTATCGTTGGATTACTACTTATGATCTTAGTAGTTTATCCTCTTATTTTTAGAATATTTACTAAAATGAAGTATAAAGATTTCTTTAAAGGAATAATGCCAGCTCAGATGCTTGCATTTTCTACTTCATCCTCTGCTGCTACACTTCCTGTAACTATGGAAAGGTGTGAAGATCATTTAGGTGTTTCTGAGGAAGTGTCTTCTTTTGTGCTGCCACTTGGAGCTACAATAAATATGGATGGAACCTCACTTTATCAGGCGGTAGCAGCTGTATTTATAGCGCAAGCTTACGGGATGGATTTAGATATGGGTCAGCAGCTTACAATTGTGCTTACTGCCACTTTAGCATCTATAGGAGCTGCAGCCGTTCCTGGGGCTGGAATGGTGATGCTGGTTATTGTATTAGGAGCTATTGGAGTTCCAACCGAAGGATTAGCGCTTATTTTTGGTGTAGATAGGTTATTAGATATGATGAGAACAGTAGTAAATGTAACTGGAGATGCAACTGTAGCAACTGTTGTTGCTTCTACTGAAGGTCAGTTAAGAGAGGTTACAGAGGAAGAATTAATGAGTTAATGAATAGACTCTTTTTCATATTATTTTCATTTTTTATTATTGGATCTTCTGCTCAGGACTGTTATGTTCAGAAGAAGAAGTCGGTAAAAACGATGAAAAAACTAAATCATAATTTACCTCATTATTCTTTTAGGGAGGTAAAGGATCTATTATCTGAGATTGAAACAGATGGAGAGTTTGCGGAAGTTTACGATATGTATTCTCTTATTTACTGGCTTAAAGAGGATGTTATTCAGTCAAAATTTTATGCTCAGAAAACTTTAAAACTTTGTCCTGATAAGTTTTCTACTTCAAATTATATTTTAGGTATTTTAAATTTTAATCAAAGAAACTACCAATCTTCTGTAGATTTTTTACAAAAGTCTATTAGTATTGGATTAAAATATAGATTTAAAGAAAATGCTAATGCAACTTTAGAAAGCGCAATCGTTTTATCTAAAATAATGAATGATACTGTTCCGTATAATCCTGAGATTGTCCAAGGTATTTCTACTGAGGCGGATGAATACTTGCCATTGATATCTCCAGATCAAGAGATTGTTTTGTATACCAGAAGAGGAATAAGAAACGAGTTTGGAGTGATAGATAAAAAATCAGAAGATTTCGTATTTTCTGAAGGTAGTTTAGAAGATAGTTTTAATGATGGAGAGGATATGCCCTTCCCTTTTAATCAGAATAATAATGAAGGAGGAGCAAGTATTACAATTGATAATAAAGTTCTATTTTTTACTATATGCAGTAAATTCTCTTCTTCCTATAATAATTGCGATATCTATTATGTAGAAAAAGAAGATAGTTTATGGACAGATTTAAAACCACTCCGATCTGTAAACAATCCTAAAAGTTGGGAGTCTCAACCTTCTGTTTCTGCAGATGGTAATTCTTTAATTTTCGCTTCTGACAGAAGAGGTGGTCATGGAGGTATTGATTTGTATATTGTAAAAAAAGATGAATTTGGATATTGGGGAGTTCCACAAAATATGGGAGAAGTGATAAATTCAAATTTAAATGAGAAATCTCCATTTTTTCATGTAGATGGAGAAACAATGTATTTCGCTTCTCAGCAATTCCCATCCTTAGGAGGGTATGATATTTTTATTTCTAAAAAAGGAGAGGATGGGAAATGGCAAGAACCAAAAAATATTGGATTTCCTATAAATACAGTTCATGATGAGTTAGGAATGTTTGTTACAACTGATGGAGAAACAGCTTATTTTTGTTCTAACAAACTTGAAGGGATTGGTGGATGGGATTTATATTCCTTTAATTTGCATGATAAGGCAAAGCCTAAAAGAGTATTGTTTTTAAAAGGAGATATTACTAATAGTGACGGAGTGATGGTGGATAGCGTTTCTTTAGAGCTTAAAAACATAACAACTAATGAGGTGACTCAAATTTCTGTAAATGGAGGTAAGTATGTAAGTGCTATTGCGCTGGGAGATTCAGATGATGTTTTGATAACTTTTAATAAAGAGGGGTATGCTTTTAATTCTCATTATATTTCATCTACAGATGAAGAGTTTTCTGGTCCTGCAAAAATGGATGTAAATATTGATAAGATTGAGAGTGGAAATACTTTTAAACTTAATAATATCTTTTTTGAAACGGATTCTTTTAATATAACTTCCTTAAGCACAAGATCTACTCTTATAGAATTCTCAAATTATCTGAAAAGGAATAAGAATTTAGAGTTGTTGATTTCTGGTCATACGGATAATGTTGGAAATAAAGATGATAATCAGCTATTATCTGAGAATAGAGCTCAGTCCGTGTATAATTTCTTAGTAGAAAACGGAATTAGTGAAGATAGATTGACTTATAAAGGTTTTGGGGAGTCTGATCCTATTTCTGACAATTCTACTTCTGTAGGAAGATCAAAAAACAGAAGGACAGAATGTACGATAATTAATAAATAAAAAAAATCCCAACCTCTCGGATGGGATTTAATAATTTATTTGAATACTAATTATTTTTGTTCTTTAATTCTTGCAGATTTTCCAGTTAAGTTTCTTAAATAGAAAATTCTAGATCTTCTAACTTTACCTTTCTTGTTTATTTCAATTTTATCAATTAAAGGTGAGTTGACTGGGAAGATTCGTTCTACTCCGATACCAGAAGATATTTTTCTGATGGTGAAAGTTTCAGTTGCTCCAATTCCTCTTCTTTGTATTACATCTCCTTTAAAAAACTGAATTCTTTCTTTGTTTCCTTCTCTAATCTTGTAATAAACAGTTATAGTGTCTCCTGCCCCAAAGTTTGGAATATCATTTTTCGTGTTAATTTCTTTAGAGATTTGTTCTGTTACGTTCATTTTCTTCTTAATTTATATATTTCAGAATGGTTTGCAATATTACTAATTATTTTTTATAATACTATAGAAAAAGAACGAGAAAAATATTTATTTTATTTCAATAAATCTGGACGGATTTTTTTTGTTCTTTCTAGAGATTTATCCTCTCTCCATTGTTCTATCAATTTTTGGTTTCCTGATAAAAGTATTTCAGGAACTTCCCATCCTTTGTAGTCTGATGGCCTAGTGTAAATAGGGTAAGAAAGCAGGTTGTCTTGAAAAGAGTCAGAAAGAGCTGATGTTTCGTCTGAGATTACTCCAGGAATAAGTCTGATAATAGAGTCCGTGAGTACAGCAGCAGCTAATTCTCCTCCAGTGAGAACATAATCTCCTATAGAAATTTCCATTGTAATTAAATAATCTCGGATTCTCTGATCAATTCCTTTATAATGCCCACAAAGAATTATTAGATTTTTTGAAGAAGATAATTTGTTAGATGTTCCTTGATTGAGAGTTGGAGCGTCTGGAGTTAGATATATTATTTCATCATACTTTCTTTCAGACTTTAATTTTGAGATACAATCGTCAATTGGCTGAATGTTCATTACCATTCCGGACCCTCCACCAAATTGATAGTCGTCTACGCTTTTTTGTTTATTGGTTGAGTGGGATCGGAGATCGTGAATATTGATTTCTACTTTATTTTTTTCTTGAGCTATTTTTACTATTGAGTGAGAAAAAGGGCCTTTAAAAAAGTCAGGAAAGATGGTGATTATATCTATTCTCATTTTGCTAAAATACAAAACTTAATTTTAATAAAAACTAGTAATAATTACTCAAAAAAACATACTGACAAAATGTCAAAACAAAAATATAAACCACAATAACTCAGTAATATACATATTTTAAATAAACAGATAATATATATACATAAATTGCAACTGAATTTATAGTGTAATTTAAAATATTTAAAATATTTGATTAAGAAAATGACTAGTTTTTTCGTGACTTATTTTCTTTGTTTACATACTTTCACTATATAAATTTATTATCCATTACTATAAAATATATATTATGATAATTAATAAAATAGTAATGCGATTTTTCCAGTCAATAAAGTAATTTTAATCATTGTATTGGTATATATTAAACTTTCATGATTCCAATATTAATTATACACTATAAAAAAAAGTGTTCTTTTACAGAGAACACTTTTAAGATATAATTAAGTAAGTATCTAGTAGATGTTTACTTTAGTTGTTGATTTGTTATTCAGAACATCAGATAGTTCAATAATATAGATCCCATCAGATAAATTTGAAGTAGAGATTATTTTTGAATCAGAATTTATAGATTTTACAATCTGACCATTTATATTATAAATAGTAATGAACTCAATTGTGTTCGTAGCATCAATATTGATTTTTCCATCTGAATAAAATACAGAGAAATATTGTTCTTTCTCCTGAATAGAAGTAACATTACAAGCACTTAGACAAGCAGCTTGAGTCAGATATTGTCCGTTCCCTGTTCCAGGATCAGAACAATTACCTTGTCCATCACAGTCCCAACTTGTAGTAACCTGTTGTTCAGTTGCAGTATAAACATTAGTATATACTTGATCTCCGCTATTATCCCCATCTCCATTTGCAGTTATAGCACAAACATAAAAATCTACAGTACCAAAAGAACTAGCAAAACCTGGAGCTGTCCAATCTACTTCCCAAGTTCCTCCTAAAGTTCCTGACATTTTATGAGTTACTGCATTGTTTCCATTTATTAGTTTTGTCTCAGAAGCATTTGTTATTATAAAATTACCAGATTTTGACGATCCATTCTCGGCAGTAAGTTCAAACCCATAGGTTGAAAAAGATGGGTGAGAGGCTGTGACAGTAACAGTGTAAGTTTGTCCTGGAATGTATTCATTGTTTGGCATATTAGAAGTTATTACTACGCTACCTTGTCCATTATTTAATGTTGCATTATGGCATCCTGTACAATTACTGCCATCAATAGGAGAGTTTGTTTTTCCTCCAGGAGATCCATTCACTGTTCCTTTTGTTATTTCAGGATAAGTAAGTAATAGTAGACCTATGAGTATGCTTGTAGTAAATAGTAATGTTTTTTTCATATTATTTTTAGTTTGTACAAATATACAAAATAAATTAACTCTTTAATTTTGGATCTAA
>JABHQB010000074.1 GCA_018695965.1 Flavobacteriales bacterium
AGGTAGTGAACTAAGAGACAGAGGGTTTAATCTATTTTACATGGGTATAAATGTTGGAGCCTTTCTAGCACCTATTACATGTGGAGCTATTGGACAAGATCATTTAAATTTTGGAGAAAACTCCTGGCATTACGGATTTGGATTAGCTGGAATAGGAATGGTGTTAGGCCTTTTGGTTTTCTTATATGGATTAAGAACAGGAATATTTAAAAATAATGGACACTCTCCTAACAAAGAATTGCTAGAATCTAAAATATACAACTTAATATCAGTGAAGAATTTCACTTATTTAGGAACTTTACTTTGCATCCCAATTATCTTCTTCTTATTAAACAATGGAGCAAAACCATTATTTTACCCTTTTGGTAAAGAATTAAGCTTTCTAGACATTACCTTGTTTAGCATGGTTGTTTTTATGATATTTTATTTATATAATCATGGAAAGTCAATAACAAAGGAAGCATTAGATAAAATAAAAGTAATCATGTTTTTATTCTTTTATTCAACTTTATTTTGGGCATTCTTTGAATTAGCTGGTAGTGCAATTACTGTATATACTGAAACAAATGTTGATAGAACAATTTCATGGCTTGATTCCGAACCACTTTCTTCTTCTCAATTTATGGGAGTTAATCCTCTTTATATAATTTTATTAGTTCCTGTATTTAATTTTATCTGGAAATATCTGAAGAAAAATAATATGGAGCCAAGCGCTCCAATGAAATTTGCAATCGGGACAATTCTACTTGGACTTGGATTTCTTGCCTTTCCTTTAGGAGGTTTGTTCGCTGTTAAAGGCATGGTTCCATTAACATTTCTATTAATTGCATATCTTCTACATACACTAGGTGAATTATGTCTCTCTCCTGTTGGTTTGTCACTTGTCACAAAACTAGCTCCTAAACAAATTATAGGTTTTGTAATGGGATTTTGGTTCCTTTCATCTTCACTAGCTCATTTACTTGGTAAATTTATTGCTCAAGAAACAGATGGAGGAGATTTAAGTCCTGTTGAAGCTCTTGAACAATTTAATGGAGTTTTTACAAGTGTAGGGATTTACGCAGTTATTGCAGGTTTAGTTTTAGTTTTCTTGTCTCCTAAGATTAAAAGCTGGATGCATGGTGTTAATTAATATTAAATAAAATAAATTTCAACTTAAATCGTTAAAAATAAAACAAACCAAATGAAAAAATTAATCTTACTACTATTTACAATTGTTTCTTTTACTTCATTCTCTCAACTAATAGAGGGCAATTGGCTTAACACAGAAAAACCTGAGATGAATAAAGCAATTGAGATATCACAAAAAACTAATAAACCAATCATGTTATTTTTCACAGGTTCGGATTGGTGTGGTTGGTGCAAAAAATTAGTTAAAGAAGTATATAAAACCTCTGAATTCAATACATGGGCAAGAAAAAATGTAGTATTAGTTGAGGTAGATTTCCCTAGAAGAAACAAACTTTCTTCGGAGTTAACAGCACAAAACAATAGTTTAAAACAGATATTTCAACCTAGAGGATACCCTACTGTTTATTTTGCAAAACCAGTAAAAGGTGCTGATGGGAATGTTCAATTCAAAACGTTGGGACAAACTGGTTATGTTGCTGGAGGACCTACAAAATGGATAGCATCTACAAACCAGTTTTTTAAAAAATAAATAAGATGAAAAAATTTCTTCTTATATCCTTAATAATTGTTCCGATTCTCTCTTTCTCACAAGGAATTCAAAATAAAACTGAAATTCAATGGTTAAATCTGAATAAAGCAGAGGAATTATCAGAGAAATACGATACTGATATGCTGATATTCTTATTTCGTAATGGTTGTCCAGATTGTAAGCAAATGAAAGAACAAACATTAAAAGACCCTGAAATAATAAAACTTATAAATGAGAACTTCTTCCCTGTTATGATTGATGGAAGAACAAAAGATACTATCATATATAACGGTAAAAAGTATAGTAATCAGCAACCAATCAAAGCTGGTTCATTTTTTAGACACGATTTATATCATGAACTAGTTATAGATGGAGGTCATCAATATTACTATCCTTATATTGTTATTATTGATGGAGATCATAATATCCAAGAATATCTTCCAGGAGCTTACCCCTCTATTCGTCTAAAAAGAAGATTGCTTGAAATTTTAAAATAAAAAAAAGGAGTTGATTTTCAACTCCTTTTTTTATGGGTGGATGATGGGATTCGAACCCACGACCCCCGGCACCACAAACCAGTGCTCTAACCAACTGAGCTACAACCACCATTTTAATTCTGCAAATATAAAATTTACTTATATAAAAATACAGATTTCAATATAAATCTTTAGTAAGTTTGCGATAATGAAAACCATTAATAAAAAAAAGACTTTATTAGTTGAAGGAATGACTTGCTCAAATTGTGCAGCAGGAATTCAAAAACACCTTAAATCTAATGGATTAGAAGATATAACTGTCAATTTTTCTACTTCAGAAGCTAACTTTGTTTCTGATAAAATAAGCAACAATGAAGTTCAAAAAATGATAGAATCCCTTGGTTATTCAATAAGAAAAGAGTCAGAAAAAGAGAAAATGTCACTACAAGAAAAATTGTTTTACTTTTCTTTATTTTTTACTCTTCCCCTTTTCTCTCATATGTTTCTAAATGAAGGACATTTCTTGCAAAATCCTTTTATTCAATTTCTACTTTGTTTACCTGTTTATTTAGTAGGAACATGGTTTTTTGGTAAAAGTGCTATTTCATCTATAAAAAGTAAATCTTTAAATATGGATGTGCTCATTACTATGGGTAGTTCTGCCGCATTCTTTTATAGTGTATATGGTTGGTACTTTAACCTAGGATCAAATTTCTTGTTTTTTGAAACTTCTTCCACAATTATCACACTAGTATTATTAGGGAATCTATTAGAACATAAAAGTGTTCAGCAAACTACAACTTCAATAAGAGATCTGTCGGATATTCAAAAAACTAGAGCTAAGGTTGAAAGAGATAATAAAATAATTGAAATAGATTTTGATGATATTTTAGTGGGAGACATTCTTATTGTAAATTCAGGAGATAAAATTGCAGTAGACGGAATTGTACTCGAGGGTAACGCAACTGTTGACGAATCCATGATTACAGGGGAAAGTATCCCGATTACAAAAACAATAAATAATAATGTAATTGGAGGTACTGTTTTACAATCAGGAAATATTAAAGCAAGAGCAACTAATGTTGGTTCCGACACTCTTCTTTCAAATATTATTGAACTAGTAAAAGATGCACAAAACCATAAGCCACAAATACAAAAACTAGGTGATAAGATTAGCTCCATTTTTGTTCCTATAGTTTTAGGAATTTCACTAATCACTTTTTTAATATCATTTTATATATTTCCAAATACAACTAGTGATTTGTCTCCAAATAATTTAATAGATTCTATTTTAAGAGCTGTAGCAGTACTTGTTATTTCTTGTCCTTGTGCAATGGGACTTGCTACTCCAACAGCTGTAATGGTTGGTATTGGTAGAGCTGCCAAAAACGGAATTCTTATAAAAGGAGGAAATACTCTAGAAAAATTTGCAAAGATTAAACATATATTTTTCGATAAGACTGGAACCATTACAACAGGAAACTTTAAAATAAAAAATCTGAATGTTATAAATGAAGATGAATCTGAAATAAAAAATATCATTTTTAACTTAGAAACTTACTCTTCTCATCCAATTGCAAAATCCTTAGTTTCTGAATTAAAATCTTTCTCTGATAAATTAGAGTTTACTAATATTCATGAAGAAAAAGGAATTAGCATAGAAGGAGATTACAATGGAATTACCTATAAAATTGGTTCTTATAAAATATTAGAAAAAGACAATGATAATCATGATTTGTTTATTTTTAAAAACAATATATTAATAGCTACTATTGATATTGAAGATGAGATAAAACAAAATACTAATGAGGTGATTAGTGACTTAAATTCTTTTGGAATTAATACAAGCTTACTTAGTGGTGATAAGAAAGAAAAGTGTAAATATTTATCTGATAAGATATCATTTAATTCTGTATATTCAGAGCAACTTCCACACGAAAAACTGGAGATAATAAAACAACGTTCCTTATCTGAAACCACAGCAATGGTTGGAGATGGAGTAAATGACGCTCCTTCCCTATCTATTGCTTCTGTTGGAATTTCTGTAGGTGGATCAACTGGAGTTGCAATCCAATCTTCTGATGTCGTTTTACTAAATAAAAATAACTTAAAACAATTAACAACCGCTTTAAAGATTAGTAAACATACATTTCTGACAATAAAACAAAACTTATTTTGGGCCTTTGCCTACAATATTGTAGCGATTCCAATTGCAGCTATGGGATACTTAAATCCTATGTGGGGAGCTTTATTTATGGCTTTTTCGGATGTAATCGTTATAGGAAACTCTATTCGATTAAAATATAAGAAACTAGATTAGATCTTTAAGAGAATTTATTTTTAAAGTCTGATTGGAAACAAATCCTTCTGCATATTTACAATCTGATTGCCTTCCTAAATCTCTAGCTCTATATTTTACGCTTTCTAAGAAATCTTCAGAAGATATAATTGTTTCAGATTCCTTAGACTTAGGATTGTAAAATTGAGTTTTGTAACATAAAATAGATTCTAATTTTTTATCCATCTCTTCAGTTATATCTACAACAAAATCTGGTAAAATAGTATTAAACTGTATATAATGATAAATGTGTTGTGGTCTCCATACATCTTGCCCTGTTTCAATCTTTTCTAATCCAGCAAGGAAACATGAGTCAATTGTAAGTTCAGAAGACCTTCCATGATCAGGGTGTCTATCTGTTGGAGCATTAGTTAATACAATATCAGGTCTGTACTCTCTTATTTTCTTTATAAGTTCAATCTTGTTTTTTTCATTGTTTTCAAAGAATCCATCTTTAAAGTCCATATTTTCTCTTAACTGAACTCCTAATATTTTTGTAGATTTTATAGTTTCCTGATTTCTAGTTTCAACTGTACCTCTAGTTCCTAATTCTCCTCTAGTTAGATCAATTATCCCGATTTTAATTCCATTTTTAAGATGCTTGAGAATTGTACCAGAACAAGCAAGTTCTATATCATCAGGGTGTGCTCCAAATGCAAGTATATCTAATTTTTCTTTCATATTAGGTCTAAATAGAATTATTGTAAAAAAGTAATACAAGTGTTATGAGGATTAATAAAACAGTTGTTGCTTCCTCTCTTTTTTTATTATTATATTCTTGCATTTTTGATAAAAATATTATTAAAAATACAATAAAGACAGAAACCTTTACAGAAATTGGAATTTGCATCCAGATTGAAACATTTAACTTTTCTCCTGCTGCGTATGAATGTAGTCCTGATAATAAATGATTCACTCCAAAATAAGTCATCAAAACGCTATAAACCCCTATAACAGAAGCTACATTAAATGTGTGTTTTGCTTGAAGACCTGGAACAAACCTCATGTGTAATATAAAAGCATAAACTAAAATACTTACAAGTGCCCACGTTTCTTTAGGATCCCAACCCCAATATCTACCCCATGATTCGTTAGCCCAAACACCTCCTAAGAATGTGCCA
>JABHQB010000075.1 GCA_018695965.1 Flavobacteriales bacterium
AATACTCTGTTTGAGGTCCATCATCAATAATCACTTTATCGCATCTAATAGTAGACTCAATAGTAATAGCATGCCCTTTGCCAGACTGAGGACCATCAGGAGCTACTACTACAACCTCTCCAAAATCGTTCATAATTGATATCAACTTTCTAATTCCAGGAGCATTTATTCCATCATCATTTACAATTAATATTAGTGGTTTCTTCATATTTGTTTTATTTTCAAATGTAGGTTTAATTAAATATCTTTCCAGGGTTTAAGACATTATTCGGGTCAAATATTTTCTTAATTCCTTTTTGCAATTCTATTTCTTTATCAGAAAAAACAATATCTAAATAATCTTTCTGAACTAACCCTATACCATGCTCTCCAGATATAGTACCTCCAAGATCTTTTGTTAGATGAAATATTTCTCTGATTCCTTTTGGGAGTTCGTTGTCCCAATTTTCATCTGTCATATCTCCCTTTATAATGTTTACATGCAAATTTCCATCTCCTGCATGACCATAACAAACGGACTTAAATCCGTATTTATTTCCTATTTCCTTTACTCCTTTCAGAAGTTTTGCAAGTTCAGCTCTTGGTACTACTGTATCTTGCTCCTTATAAATAGAATTACTTTTTACAGCCTCCCCTACTAATCTTCTGAGTTTCCAGAGGCTCTCCTTTTCAGAATGACTATCAGCAATAAGGATATCTCCACAATCAAATTTCTCCATAAAATTTGCTATTTTCTCACAATCAGAATATAAAATATCCATATCATTTCCATCTACTTCAATAAGTAAATGAGCTTTTGTTTCTTCAGAGATGTTAACTGACACATCTGCATACTTCATTGTCCAATCAATTGCATCTCTTTCTACAAACTCCAAAGCGGAAGGGGTAATACCAGCTCGGAAAACTGCAGAAACCGCCTCACACGCTTTCTCAGCACTATTAAAAGGCACCAACATTGTTATGTCTTTTGTAGGTAATGGTATCAACCTAAAAATAATTTTGGTGATAATTCCTAAAGTACCTTCACTACCAACCATTAATTGAGTTAAATTATAACCAGTAGAGTTTTTCAAAACATTAGCTCCAGTCCAAATAATTTCTCCTGTTGGAATTACAACTTCTAAATTCAGAACATAATCTTTTGTAACACCATATTTTAGAGCTTTAGGTCCACCTGCATTTTCTGCTATATTTCCACCAAGCATACAACTACCTTTACTTGCTGGATCTGGAGGATAAAACAGAGATTTCTCTTTTACCTCATTCTGAAAAACTTCATTTATCACTCCAGGTTCAACGGTAGCTTGCAGGTTTCTTTCATCAATCTCAACAATAGAATTTAATTTTTCTAAACTTAAAACCAAACCACTTTCTACTGGTAAACTCCCACCACTCAATCCCGTTCGAGCACCACAGGGAGTCACAGGAATATTTTGAGAATTACAATATTTCATTATTTCAGAAATTTGAGATGTATTTTGAGGCTTTACAACTACTTCCGGAAGAAAAGACAAATCCTCTGTTTCATCATGAGAATACTCTTTTAGAACTTCTTCAGAATAGAAAATACTACTATTTCCAACAACAGATTGAAAATATGATCTATCTTCATTATTTATCTTTTTATAAGCCACGGAATAATTTTGCACAAATTTAAGTAAATTCGCCAATCTAAATTACAGATTATGAAAAAGACATTCACATTAATTATTTGCATCTCTATATCTATTTTTTCTTACTCACAAAAAGAAGTAACACTAGAAGATATATGGCAAAATTACAAATTCTATCCAAGTGGGGTTCCTGGTTTTAAATCCATGAATGACGGAGAGCATTACACTACAACAGAAAAAGTTGAAGGAGAAATAAAAATACATAAAAACTCTTTTGAGTCAGGAAAGATTGTAGAAACCTTATTAGATTCGGATGACGAAAGACTTTCAAAAATGGGTTCTTATCAGTTTAACTTAGCAGAGGATAAAATTCTGATTGCAACAAATACAGAATCTATTTACAGATATAGTTCTAAATCTGTTTATTACATCTATAATACGGAAACAGAAGTGATTAAAGAATTAACCAGCAAACAGGTGATGTATGCTACTTTTTCACCTGACGGCAACTATATTGCTTATGTTTTTGATAATAACTTATATGTGTATAATCTGAAATGGGATAAAACAACTCAAATTACAAATGATGGTGAAAAAAATAAAATCATAAATGGAGCTTCCGACTGGGTTTATGAAGAAGAATTTGCATTAGTTCGTTCGTTTGAATGGTCTGGAGATAGTAAAACTATCGCCTATTTTAAGTTTGATGAATCTGATGTAAAAGAATTCTCTATGGATTTATTTAAAGGAGGATTGTACCCTACACAGGAAGTATTTAAATACCCAAAAACTGGAGAAGATAACTCTGAGGTTACGTTGCATTTATATAATTTACAAACTAAGAGAACTAGGAATTTAAAATTTGAAAAAGACTACGAATATTTTCCTAGAATAAAATGGTTTGACAACACAAACCCTCAACTGGTTGTTTACGGAATGAACCGACACCAAAATGAGTTAGACTTTATTATTACAAATACCAATGGATCAAACAGAGTTTTATTCACCGAAACTGACAAATATTATATTGATGTACATGATAATTTAAGATATTTAGAGAAACAGGAATCTTTTATCTGGACTTCAGAAAAAAATGGGTATAATCATATTTATTTGAAAAGTCTGGATGGAATTGAGACTCAGATTACAAATGGAGATTGGGAGGTTACAAACTTTTACGGAATAGATAGTGAAGATTATATCTTCTACTCCTCTAATGAAAGTGGATCTATTCATTCTACAATGTACAAAATGAATATTAATTCTAAATTAGGTAAAGGAGTTCCTATGACAAAAACTACAGGAACAAACAAGATTGCTTTCAGTAAAGGGATGAAATATTTTAAGAATTCCTACACAGACCACAATACTCCTCCCTCTATCACCTTACACAGAACTTCAGACGGTGATACAATAAAGATATTAGAAGATAATTCAGATTTTAATGAAACTCTTGCAGAGTACAATTTATCTGAAAAGGAATTCTTTACCATAGAAACTGAAGAAGGTGTAGAATTAAATGCCTGGATGATGAAGCCAACTGATTTTGATTCCAAAAAAGAATATCCTTTGTACATGTTTTTATATGGAGGTCCAGGTTCTCAGCAAGTAACAGATTCTTGGGGATGGTTCAATTATTTTTGGTACCAACACTTAAATCAATTAGGATATATTGTTGCTTGTGTAGATAACAGAGGAACAGGAGGAAAAGGAGCGGAATTTAAGAAAATGACTTATCAAGAACTAGGAAAATACGAAACTATTGACCAGATAAATGCAGCAAAACACTTTGGAAGTTTAAACTATATTGACTCTAATAGAATAGGAATACAAGGTTGGAGTTATGGTGGATACATGTCATCCCTTGCTATAACAAAAGGTGCTGATGTATTTAAAATGGCTATTGCGGTAGCTCCAGTAACAAATTGGAGATACTATGATAACATCTATACAGAAAGATATATGCGTACTCCACAAGAAAATGCAAGTGGTTATGACGACAACTCTCCTATTAACCATGTAGAAAAACTAAAAGGAAGTTATCTGCTTATTCATGGTTCGGCAGATGATAATGTACATGTACAAAATACTATGGAAATGATTTCTGCACTGGTTAAAGCAAACAAACAATTTGACTTATTTATATATCCTGATAAAAACCATGGAATATATGGAGGAAATACCAGATACCACCTTTACAAGAAAATGACTGAATTCATATTAAATAATCTATAGTGAGTTATAAAGGATATACAATATCTAAATAAATTTCATTATCATAATCATCTAAGTAAAACCAATCTCCAAAATAACTGTCATAACAGTTTATTATATTCCCATAATCATCTTTACACTCTGAGGAAATAACTATACCAGATTTATCAACAGAAACATTAAACAACATTTGAAGATCAGAATTATAGACCTTAATAGGATTAATTAATGAATCGTCAATATATATCTCTTCTATGAATCCACCAGAAAGACTTCCATGAAATTTGTCAAAATAAAATTTTTGAACACCATGATATTTACCATCAGAAAAATTAGAAACATATTTTAGATTACTATCTAGGTCAAAAGTCAAGAACTTTGAATTACGTAGACCATTATTCCAGTGACCATAATTAATTTCATTTTTAAACATACTGACACCAAATCCATGTCTCTCTCCTTTTTTCCATTCTCCTACATATTTATCTCCATTTGAATAGATATATGTCCCTGTTCCATGGGGTGAATTTCTCTTAAATGATCCTATATAATGATCTCCATTATTATAATCCTTAAATCTAATTTTACCATTAGATTTATTTTTTTCATTATCCTCACTATCCCCACAAGAGAACATCAAAGGCACACAAATTAATAGTAGTAATAGTTTTTTCATAACTCCTATTTTAATAAGTCAACAATCTTCGAACTCATTGGTTTTGTGGTAGAATAAAAATAATTAACAAACTCCCCTTTCTCATCTACTAAGTATTTTTCAAAATTCCACTTTACAGTAGAATTTGATTTTCCATTTATTTCTTTTTTGCAAAGCCACTTGTAAAGTGGATGTATTCCCTCTCCTTTTACTTCAATTTTCTCAGTAAGTAAAAATGAAACTCTATAATTTTCTTTACAAAATTTTATAATCTCCTCATCATTTCCTGGTTCTTGAGCTCCAAACTGATTACACGGAACCCCAATTACTACTAACTTATCTTTGTACAACTGATGTAACTCTTCTAATCCAGTATATTGTTTTGTAAAACCACATTCAGAAGCAACATTTACAAATAAGATCTTTTTTCCCTTAAACTCAGACAAATCAATCTTCTCTCCTGTAATAGAGTTTATCTTTATATCGTAAATAGACTCTTGAGCATCTGTAGTTGTTGTACTACACGAAAGAATAGAACACATAATTAATAGTTTTAGTTTACGAAGCATTGTCTTTATTTATAATATTCAAATATTTTGCAATCTCTGAACTAAGCTTCTCCATAGTATCTTCTTCCTTATCCAATTTTATCATCAGATCATAAATATCATAATCTTTTTCAAACTTCCCTACTTTAAACCTAGCAATAGAAGAAGCTACCAAATATTTAATTGGAATACATGTGCTGTCTGATAAATTGATTAGAATATCATATTCTTTCTTTATAAAATTCTTGACATAATCATTTTGAGGTTTGTAATACCAATTTAAGTCTTTCTTATTAAAAAAATCATATTGTAATTTTGGTATATGACATTCATCATATTGTGTAGAATTTACAAAACCAAAAGCCTTTACATCCTTTTTTAATTTAAAAAAATACTCTACCAGAGGCTTTATTTCCTTTATTTCTTCTTTGGTAGTTGCTTCAAACAATATACCTATTGATTTAGCATCCTCCAGATTACATACCGATTTGTGTCGTTTATTATGTTTCAGATCTCTCTGAAAAACATACTGACCAATTTTGTGTTTTATATCTTCTAAAAACTGAATGTTCATTAGCTTATTTTATTTATAAATTCTTCTTCTGAAATTATCGGTATTCCTAAATCTTCTGCTTTTTCTTTTTTTGATGGACCTATATTATCTCCTGCAAGAACAAAAGTAGTCTTTTTACTTATTGAACTTACATTTTTTCCTCCATGTTTTTCAATAAGTTGTTTCAACTCATTTCTACTGTGATTTGTAAAAACTCCAGAAACTACAATTGCCATTGATTCTAGTTTATCAGATAAGTTCTTTTCCTTTTCTTCTGCAACAAAGCATAAGTTATGACTTTTTAAATTTTCAATTAAAACTCTGTTTTTATCTTGAGAAAAATAACTTATAACCGATTCCGCAATTTTGTCTCCAATTTCATCTACTTCAACTAATTCTTCAAAAGTTGAGTTCATCAAATCATCAATATTAGTATAATGATTAGCTAATTTTTTAGCAACGGTCTCTCCTACAAATCGAATACCTATTGCGTAAAGCAATCTTTCAAAAGGAATTTTCTTACTAGATTCTATCCCACTTATCAGATTATCTGCTGATTTTTCCGCCATTCTTTCCAATGGTAATATTTGTTCTTTCCTGAGTAAATATAAGTCTGAAATATCTGAAATGAGATTTTCTTTTACTAATAGTTCAATTGTTTCTACTCCCAAACCATCAATGTCCATTGCTTTTCTACTGATAAAATGTTCGAACCTACCTACAATTTGAGGAAAACAATTCTCAGAATTAGGACAGTAATGTTTTGCATCTCCTTCTTTTCTGATAAGTTCTGTATTACATTCAGGACACTGAGTTATAAATTTTGTTGGATGAGAAAATAAATTTCTATCTTTCATCTCTACAGCAACTACTTTCGGAATAATTTCCCCTCCTTTTTCAACATACACAACATCTCCTTCTCTTATATCTAATTTTGCTATCTGATCTGCATTATGCAAAGAAGCTCTTTTTACAGTAGTTCCAGCCAACTGAACAGATTCTAAGTTTGCTACTGGAGTTATAGCTCCTGTCCTACCAACCTGATATGTTATTTCATTTAAGAGAGTGGAAACTTGTTCTGATTTAAATTTGTAGGATATTGCCCATCTTGGAAACTTAGACGTAAAACCTAGTTCCTCTTGCAAATCTGTATTATTTACTTTTATTACAATTCCATCTATTTCAAAAGGTAAATCATGACGAGCTTCCTCCCAATAATTCACACAATCAATCACTCCATTTATATCTGATTTTAATTTTGTAGTCTCTGATATTTTAAGTCCCCAAATTTTTGCTTTTTCTAAGTTTTGTAAATGAAAATTTGTTGGGAGGTTTTCTCCTAACATATGATACAAAAAACAATCTAAAGGTCTTTTACTCACCTCTTTTGTATCATGTAGTTTTAAGCTCCCTGAAGCTGTGTTTCTAGGATTTGCATACTTTTCCAATCCACTTCTCTCTCTTTCTTCATTCAGTTTATTAAAAGCCTCTTTTGGTAAAATAATCTCTCCTCTAATTTCAAAGTTTGCAACAAAATCTTCTCTTAATTTTAAAGGAATACTTCTAATAGTTTTTACATTTTCAGTAACATCATCACCTTTCGTGCCATCACCTCTACTAATAGCTTGTTTCAACTCTCCATTCTCATAGATCAAACTAATAGAAACTCCATCAAATTTTAACTCACAAACATATTCGAAAGGAACATCAATTATCTTCTTTATTCTCTCATCAAAATCTTGTAGTTCTTCAGCATTGTAGGTATTAGATAGTGAAAGCATAGGATATTGATGATCAACAGTTTTAAAACTATCCATAACCTTACCTCCTACTTTTTTTGTTGGAGAATTTTCATCATTAAACTGAGGATTTTCTAATTCTAGGTTTATAAGTTCGGACATTAACTTATCAAACTCGAAATCTGATATTTCTGGATTATCCAGAACATAATACAGATGATTATGATCTTCTAAGTCCTTTCTCAGGAAATCTATTCTTTCCTTTACATTCATCTATTTAATAGGACATACATTCATAAGAGCAAGTCCCAAATCTTCATTAAATTCTCTATGAATTTCATGATCCATTATTTGCATTACTCCCTCAAAAGTTGCAGAAATGGTAGCTTCTTGCAAATGGCCACCAAACGCCTTACACTCTTCATCCGCTACACTAATATGTATATGAGGAAATGGTTGACCATCCTTTAGAGTAATATTTCCGGTAGCATGTAGTATCTCCATATTTCCATCAAATTCTTTAAAAATATATTCTTTTTTACTCAAATCAATATACCCCATTATAATTTTACTACAGGCTCCAATTCCATTTATAGACGCTAATTTCACTCCCTCTGCTGCTGCAATTTTCTGAGCAGATTCCATTAACCTATCTCCCATTTCTAATCTGAAAACAATCTTATCTTCTATTCTTTTGTATTCCATTTTATTCGTTTATAATTTTATTCAAAAATAATTATTTACACATTGCTTTTACCATTCTATCTTTTCCGTTTATATCTTTTTTTAACTCGATATTAACAAAACCTATTACTTCAAGTAAATTAATAATTTCTTTTCCAAAATTCTCATTTATCTCAAAATACAAAAGTCCGTTTTTTCTTAAAACATTTGATGACTTTTTTGCTATTTCTTTATAAAAAAGTAAAGGATTATCATCTTCTACAAAAAGAGCTAAATTTGGCTCCCAATTTAGAATATTTTTATTCATTAATTCTTTTTCAGAATTTAATACATAAGGAGGATTACTTACTATAACATCCCATCCCCCTTCCAGTTCAGAACATAATATATCTGTTTGTTTCATATTTATATTTACCTTATTCTTTATACTATTTTTATCAGCTATTCTTATTGATTTCTCTGAAACATCAATCGCGTCAAATATTCCTTTTAAATTCTTAGCAAGTGAGATAATAATACATCCACTTCCAGTACCAATGTCCAAATATCGTTTTTCAGAATTCTTATTGTCTTTTATAATCCAATCTACCAATTCTTCTGTTTCTGGTCTTGGAATCAGAATCCCTTTCTTAGTATGAAATGATAGTCCAAAAAACTTTGTTTCAGATAAAATATATTGGATTGGTTCCATGTTTTGAAGTCTATTAACTACATTTATGAATACTGATATCTCCTCATCTTCTAAGATTCTTTCAGATTGTAATATCGTGCCAGATTTTGTAAGACCTAGATGAGAATTAATAGAAATATACATTATCGATTTCAGTTCATTTTCAGGGTATAAATCTGATAATTCATTTAAAAAATAAGGCAGAATATCTGAAACTTTTTTCATGATGCTAATTTACTAAATTTAGTTACTTTTGAAGCATGCGGAATGAGGAGTTTTTCTTAAATAAATGTATTGAAATTGCTAGATTAGGAATAGGAAATGTATCTCCTAATCCAATGGTAGGTTCTGTAATAGTTTATAAAGGAGAGGTTATTGGAGAAGGCTATCATGAAAAGTATGGATCACATCATGCAGAAGTAAATGCAATAAATAGTGTTGAAGACAAATCTCTTTTATCTAAATCTACTTTGTATGTAAATCTAGAACCTTGCTCTCATTTTGGAAAAACTCCACCCTGTTCTCATTTTATTATTAATCACAAAATACCAAAGGTGGTAATTGGATGTGTGGATACTTATTCAGAAGTAGATGGAATTGGAATTGATAAGATGAGAAATGCAGGAATTGATGTAAAAGTTGGAATTATGAAAAAAGAAAGTAGAGACCTTAATAAAAGATTCTTTACTTTTCATGAGAAGAAAAGACCATATATTATCTTAAAATGGGCAGAAAGTAAAGATGGATTTATTGCTCCTGAGAATCAGACAGAACCTTTTTGGATGACCTCTAGTAAATCAAAGATATTAGCACATAAATGGAGGTCTGAAGAAGATGCAATTTTAATAGGGAGAATTACTGCTGAAAAAGATAATCCTTATCTTACTGTTCGGGAAGTTACAGGAGTTAATCCAATACGACTGGTAATTGACAAAGATTTAAAATTATCTAAAAATATAAACTTATTTAATTCTGAATCTGAAACTATTATATTTAACAAAATAAAATCGGAAAATAATTCAGATAATAAATATAAAAAAATTAATTTTAACAATCTGATTAACAATATATTAGTAGAATTATATAAACAAAAAATCCAATCAGTGATTATTGAAGGAGGAACTACAACTTTACAGTCATTTATTGAAGAAAGTCTATGGGATGAAGCAAGGATCTTCACTACAGATATAAAACTAGAAAATGGAGTGGAATCACCAAGTATAAAAGGAAGAAACTTATCTGAAATAGAAATAGATACAGATTTATTAAAAATTATTGATAATGATTAATATAGTCTACACTATACTCCTTTTCAATATATTAATAATTGTATTTAAGATGTTTAAAAAATATAAAGTAGATAATCTACAAGGATTAATTGTAAACTATCTAACTGCTGCAATATGCTCCTATTTCTTTTTGGAACAAGATTTCTTATTAGATGACATCTTACAATCTGATTGGATATATCATGCAATCATAATCGGATCACTATTTATTATTGTATTTAACTTTTATGCATTTGGAATACAAAAAGTAGGAATAGCAGTTACTACAGTAGCAAATAAAATGTCCTTAATTATTCCTGTTTGTGCAGCACTTATTTTATATCCAAATGAAGAATTCACATCTTTAAAAGGAATTGCTTTTATTTTAGCACTTGTAGGTATTTATCTATCCTCTACCAAATCAGGAAAACTAAGTTTTGATAAGAAATATTTATGGTTAATTATTTTAGTTTTTGTAGGACAAGGAATCTCAGATGCAATCTTTAATGATTTTGCTCAAAGTTTTAAGGAAGTGTTAGAAAAAGAAAGTTATTTATTCTTTATGACATTATTCTTTTTTGCTAGTATTAGTGGAATTCTCATTCTATCAGGAAAATCAATTATCTCAAATAATACATTACAATTAAAAAGTCTGTTTTGGGGAATTATCTTTGGTATTCCTAATTTTTTTTCTTTAGTATTCTTTTTAAAAGCTTTAAATGACCCAGAACTATCAAGTTCAATTGTTTTTCCTTTAGTAAGCATGGGAGTTATTGTAAGTTCATCTATTATAGGAATGATTCTTTTTAAAGAAAAACTAAGCAAGAATAATTGGATTGGAATACTCCTTTCTATTTGCGCTATTTATATCTTTTCAATCTGATGTTTAACGATACCTATAAAGAAATAAAAAATCCAACAACAGGATTACACAAAGAAAAGGGAAGTAGATTTATTTCCTATCTATTTTCTGTTTATTCTGAACAGGAAGTAAAAGAAAGATTAGAAGAAGTAAAGAAAATTGAACATTCTGCTAGGCATCATTGTTATGCATATATTATAAATCCTGATAAATCACTACAAAGAGCAAATGATGATGGAGAGCCCTCTTCTACTGCAGGCAAACCGATTTTAGGACAGATACAATCTAATGATTTAACAAATATCCTGATTATTGTTGTTAGATATTTTGGAGGTATAAAACTTGGTGTTACAGGTCTAATAAGATCATATAAAACAGCTGCAGCAGATTCGATATCCCAAGGGATATTTGTCACAAAAACCATAAAAGAACAATACAAAGTATCTTTTAAATATCCTCTAATGAATGATGTAATGAGACTAATAAAAGAACATAACCTAGAGATTATAAATATTGATTTTCAAATAGATTGCAATCTTATATTTGCAGTTCCAAAAAGTAAAGATGATAATGTGGTAGAAACATTTAAGAAGAATCATGAACTAAAAATAAAATATTTAAAAACCGTATAAATGGATTTATTAAAACGAATGTGTGAAATTCACGCTCCTTCAGGAGAAGAATTATCTATGTCTGCATTTTTACTTGATTATATAAGTAAAAATCAGAAAAAATGGAAAACAAAACCAACTCTTCATTATGGGGATGGATTGCAAGATAATATTATTATGGTATTTGGTGAAAATCCGAGAACCGCAATCTTTTCTCACATGGATTCAATTGGATTTACGGTAAAATACAATAATGAAATTATAAAGATTGGAGGACCAGAAACTAGTGAGGGGATTGTTTTAGTAGGAGAAGATAGTATTGGGAACATTGAAGGGGAGCTCATTAAAAAGAAGGATAAATTATTCATTGATTTTAACAGAGAAATTGATAGAGGAACTTCTCTTACTTTTAAAGTAAATTTCAGAGAAACTGATGATTTTATTCAATCTTGCTATATGGATAATAGATTAGGAGTTTGGAACTGCTTAGAAGTATCAAAAACATTAGAAAATGGAATAATCGTGTTTTCATCTTGGGAAGAACATGGTGGAGGTTCCGTTGGTTATTTAGGGAAATTTATCTATGAAAAATATGGAGTAAATCAAGCTCTTATTTCAGATATAACTTGGATTACAGATGGTGTAAAACATGGAAATGGATGTGTAATTTCTTTAAGAGATAGCGGCGTCCCAAGAAGAGCCTATGTAAATAAGGTTATAGATATTGCTGAAAATTCAAATATATCATTCCAATTAGAAGTAGAAAATGCTGGAGGTAGCGATGGAAATGAGTTACAAAGAAGTTCCTATCCCTGGGACTGGTGTTTTGTTGGAGCTCCAGAAGATTATGTTCATTCTCCAAATGAAAAAGTTCATAAAAAAGATATTAACTCTATGGTTAATCTATACAAAGAATTATTAAAAAAACTTTAACAATCCTTTTTTATCACTTTTCACACCCTCCTCTTTTAATCTAGTAAACAAGAAATAAATATTCCATGTTAGTATTAATGCAAAATAAACTATCTCAAATACTCCATAAGAATTAAAAGGTAATAATAGCAAAAGAGAACACAACATAGAAAGTCCTACAAAAATAGAAAACACTCCCCTTCTTACATATTTTAAGGATCTAAACAGTCCAAATAAAAATACAAATAAATTGTATGAGGAAAAGAAAAGAAATGCTGGAATTTTATGATACAAATCAAAATCCATTGGAATGGTAGCGGTAAAAAACAATGAAAAAGATGAGATGATTAAAAGAACTTTTAAGGGATATCTAAACCTCCTCTTTTTAAAATAATACCTCATAGAGGTATAAGCATTCAGAAAGATACCTACCGCCAAAAGAATTAGAGTAGAATTCCACAACAACCATGTAGGTTCTGAAACTCCAAAATCAGAAAGAGGAGCTTCAGTAGGATTAAATCCTGGGAGTAAATACCAACAATATATTGGAGCTAAAACACCTAAGAAGATTGTAAAAATTAAATAAACCCTTCTTAAGAACTTTATCTGTTTATGATTCATCACCTATATATTTCCAAGTCAATTATTGGAGAGTTTAAGATAATTGAATCTTCAAATTCATTTGTCTGAAAATTAAGCTTGTATAAGTAATTAGGATTATCCTGATCATTACACCATAAATAATTTACTGTTTTATAAATTGAGTCTGTTAGATCAAAATAAGTTTCATTATTAGAAATTAAAACATTTGGATTTTTTTTATCAGTTATTAAATTGCTACTGAAAGAAGATTTATCTGACCAATATACCCCATCAGAAGCAGTAAAGTAAAACCTTGTATCTGATTCATCTACACATAAATTATCTGCATTATATATTCCACTAAGTATTGTGTTTGCATCTACACTTAAACTTCCTGCTGATATTCTTGAAAATGAAGACTCCTCATTATTTAAAGCGTCATTTTCATCATAAATTCCTCTACATAGCACTATTATATTCCCATCGTTAACAACTGATGAAGGATTCTTTCCTGTAATAATATTTCCTGCGAAATTATTGAGTACTTCTGATATATTTCTTACATCAATCGCAACTATTGTAGAATCATAATCTGAAGAACTATCCCCTCCAGAATTTATTACAAAGGCTCTACTCCCATTTACCACAATATCTGTAGGGAATACACTGTCTCCAGTTGATATATGACCAGATATATCTCTACTAATCAAATCAATAATTTTTATTTCAGATTCTCCTTTATCTGTCACATAAAACCTGTTGAAATATGCATTCTCACATTGTTGAGCATCTGTAAATCCTGGAATTGAGAATTCAGAGAGAAATGTTTCTGCATCAACTTTATGAAAAGTATTTTTGGTAACAATATACATCTTATTCCCATGAATATTTAAAGAAGATGGATTTTGTAGAGAACCTCCATTTACTGTACTATAGATATATTCTTTAAGTACTCGTTCATCAAAATCATAAAAATTTACTCCGTTATCGGTTAAAATGTATAATCCTTTCCCATAATCTTTATTATAAATTGGAGGTTCAATAGATTCTGGAGGACAAGCCATAAAAAGAAAGGATGAAGAAAGTAAAAGGAATATCTTTTTCATATTAAAATTTTTCACAAAGATAATAAAAAGGGAGTCACACGTCTCCCTCATTATTTTTTTATCTTATTTGTTCATATTAGTTAAATCAAAATCCTGCAGGAATCACTACTTGAATATAACCAACAGATTTTATCTTTTTGGGATATATACTTTTTCTCCATCCACAAGATAAATTCCTTCAGATTGACCTTCTAATGAGTTTAACTTCCTCCCAAACATATCATAAATTGTTCCTTCAAGTATTTTTTGAGAAGTAATATTAGTTATTCCTACTGATGTACTTCTTGTGTCAAATACTATTGTACCTGGAGAAACTCCACATGAAAATGATCCAGAAAATATATTATCTGAGTTATAGATATTAATAAAACCATAAGAAGCCCAATCAGTTGAAGATGCGTATAAATAATTATTCACTTCATCGGTTACTAACTCATAAAAATTCTCCGAAAATCCAATGGATATTCCAGAACTTGGCATCAGAACAGGATCCCATTCATATAATTCTGTATCTCCTGATATTTGATAATTTATTTTTCCATCTCTTAAACAAGAAGTACCGCATCCAGTATTTATTGTTGACATATTTGTGGTGACATTAGTACTATTAGATATATCTAACTTTGATATGGAAGCTCCGGTAAAATCTTTATTATTTACTGTATAAATATTTGTTCCATCAAAAACCATGTTATCTGGATTTTTTCCATCAGGACCTAAATCAATTTCATTCAAGTAAGTCATACTGCTCATATCAACAATTCCAATTAATCCTTTCTCATTACCCCATTCAAATCCATTATTTATTGCAACGTATAGGTTATCTCCATAAGTAATCATATTTTGTGTAGACCATTTTGGTCCAGAAACTGTGTCTAACTCCATATAAAAACTTAAATCTAAAGTGTTGAATACTTGTAAATATGAATTAAATAATATTGGCATAAAGGTTGTATTATCATAATCACCTCTAGTAACAATTATTTTGTCATTCCACACCGCTAAGTTTCTTATTCCGGAGACTGATTGAGAACAAGTTAAAGACATATCATATTTATTGTACTTATATAACATATTGTCTGCTGCAACATAAAGATGGTCTCCATCTATAATCATATCTGAAGCAAATCTGGCTCCCAAAATTGTATCTACTGTTGTATAAATCTCTGTAACTGGATCATAACTTCCAATGGTTGGAGGAATAATAGATTGATTTGTAGTATAATCAAAATAACCCTCATTTAATACTAATACTTGATGCACATAATCTTGAGCAATTGATACTTGAGCTATAAAAGCTCCTAACAAAATAGCTAGTTTTTTCATAATAAATCTGTTTTCGTGACTCTTTAATATTTTAGAGTCTGTTATACATTAAATCGTTTTATCCAGAAACGATAATAAATTAGTAAAGATTCTAGTAGGTCTTCTGACTTAGTTCTTCTGAATTCCCTTCCCATTTATAAAAACAGTGGTTGTGTTATCAGAATTTAATAAACCTTACAGATTCTGGTAAAGCTGAGGATTTACACCTCATTCCCTTATCACTAAAATCTGAGGCTAAATTAAAAAAATATTTCGGGAATTATAGCCGATAATTCAAAAGTATTTAACAATGAATTTTATGATTCTAAAAATTAATATCGATTTTTGAAACTATTCTATATGCTTTTCCGTATAAGAGGTAAGTTCGGACGAAAAATATTGAATCTGGGCTTTTTTATTG
>JABHQB010000076.1 GCA_018695965.1 Flavobacteriales bacterium
CAGCAGATTGATCTCCTAAATTAGTAAGTGCATAGTCAATTCGTATATTTTCAAAATGAAACCCTAAACCAATATTTGGTTGGACTGAGATGTATTCTTCATTCTGAAAATCAGTTTCTCTACTAAAATCTCCCAGTCCAAAACGAAAAGCAATCAAATCCTTAAATCGGATTTCTGTTCCGAAATGAGGATTTACACTTAATCTAGAATTACTCCACAAAGTATTTCTCTTTCCATCAAAATGAACATCTAAATCTAATTCGGAATGAGCAGAAAACTCTTCATTTATATTATATCTCCTAGAAACTCCTGTTTGTACTGATGGCAAAGTAATCTCGGATGAATTTTCTGGAAGTTCATTTCCAGTTTGGAAATACACTTCCTCAAAATTTTCCATATTAAACATCCAAGAATTAAAGGTAGAAGTAGCGTCACGGCTAATAGCTCCAAATTTCCATTTTCCAAATTCTTTTTGGGTAGAAATATCAAATCCAAATCCCCATGAAGTAGCAAAATCACCAATCTGTCGATATATAATTTTCATATTTCCTCCAACTTCAAAACCTTTATATAAATCTTTCTTGGCATAAGAGAATAAAAAAGCATAGTCAGCAGCTGAAAAAAGTTCAATTCTATTATAATCAACATTTCCTTCATTGTCAATTAAGTTTGCAGTATTCATAATATCATCTACTCCAAAACGTAATAACATAACACCAACCGCATCAGTTTCATTTACTTTTTTAGCATACGAAATTTGATCAAAATTTGCAATTCCTGCAAAATATGAAGCATGCATAAGTTCTATTTCGGATTCAGTCAAATCAACTAATAAAGATGGATTCCAATAAATTGAAGATGAGTTTGCAGAAGAGGCAACCACTGCCTTAGATAAACTCAAAGAACGAGCTCCTGCCCCAATTTGCAAAAACTCATTACTGTATTTTTTTTGCGAAATTCCTGAAAAAGAAAGGAGTACAAAAAAGAAAAATAGTAATTTTAATTTAAAATTCATTGTTGTATATTTGTATTTCAAAATAACATAAAAATTGGCATATTATTGCAAATTTATGGACTCAATTAAAAGAAATATTCCAAACCTTATAACTCTAGGAAACTTATTCTGCGGATTAGTTGCAATAGTTTTTTCTTTAAATAACAATTTATACTTTGCTGGAACCTTTATTTTCTTTGGAGCAATACTTGATTTCTTTGATGGCTTATCTGCTAGATTATTAAAAGTTAGTTCCGAAACAGGAAAACAGCTAGATAGCATGGCAGATATGGTGACTTTTGGAGTTGCTCCTGGAATGATTATGTTTCAAATGATTAAACTCTCAAACATTGACGAGAATTCATATATCGCTTATATTGGATTTATCATCACTATTTTTTCTGCAATCCGATTAGCAAAATTCAATCTTGATACCAAACAAACTTCTTCTTTTATTGGATTACCAACTCCAGCCGCAGCAATATTTATTGCTTCTTTACCAATCATTTCAAAATACAATATTACTATTCAATTTAATGATAGTAAATTCTTAATTGTAACATCTGTTATTCTTTCTCTACTTTTATTAGCAAAACTACCTTTATTCTCACTAAAAATAAAAAAAGGAGAAGATTGGAAAAACAAAGAAAATATCATTAGAATTATATTCTTAATAAGTTGTGTAATATTATTATTCGTGTTTGAGTTTGCAGTAATTCCATTTATTGTAATTTTGTATATCTTTTTATCAATCTTAAATAATCTAATAAAATGAAATTTAGAGCCGAAATAGATATCATGCCATTAAAAGCATTATTAGACCCACAAGGAAAAGCAGTAACTGCAAGTATGGGTAATGTTGGACTTTCTGAAATAAAAAATGTGAGAATTGGGAAACATATTACTTTGGAAATTGATGCCGAAAACAAAGATATTGCAAACCAAAAAGTAACTGAATCTTGCACAAAATTACTTGCAAATCAGATTATGGAATCCTTTGAATTTACTTTAGAAGAAGTGTAATTTACCTAAGCTCGAAATTTCTTCCTAGATATAATTTTCTTACCATTTCATCAGAAACAAGTTCTTCTGATGTTCCAGATTTTAAAATTTCACCATCATATAAAAGGTATGCTCTATCGGTGATAGATAATGTTTCATGAACATTGTGATCCGTAATTAAGATTCCAATATTCTTTTCTTTTAATTTGGAAACAATCTCCTGAATATCTTCTACTGCGATAGGGTCAACTCCAGCAAAAGGTTCATCTAATAAAATGAAACTCGGATCAGTTGCTAAACATCTAGCAATTTCTGTTCTTCTTCTCTCTCCACCTGAAAGTAGTCCTCCAATATTTTTTCGTATCTTTTTTAATCCAAATTCATTTAACAAATCTTCACATTTTTGTTTCTGTTCTGATTTACTTAAATTCGTCATTTCTAAAACAGAAAGCAGATTATCTTCAACAGTCATTTTTCGAAATATAGATGCCTCTTGAGCTAAATAACCAATACCCAACTGAGCTCTTTTATACATTGGTAAGTTTGAAATATCATCACCATCAAAAAATACTTTGCCCGAATTTGGTTTTATCAAACCAACAATCATATAAAATGAAGTTGTTTTACCAGCTCCATTCGGACCTAATAAACCTACAATCTCTCCTTTATTTACTTCAACAGAGACTCCTTTTACAACTTCTTTATCTCCATAAATTTTTATGATATTTTCAGATCTTAACTTCATTGTTTGTTTTGTTTTTTAAGTACCTTTTTTGAAATTTTAATACTGATTTCGTACAAAATAATAAGAGGTAAAGAGACTAAAATTTGACTTGTTACATCAGGAGGCGTAATAATTGCTGATAGAATTAAGGTTAGTACAATTGCATGTTTCCTGTACTTTCTCATAAAATCTGGAGTAAGTAAACCTATCTTTGTAAGGAAATATACCAGCATTGGTAGTTCGAAAATTAATCCATTTGCAAAACTAATTGTAGTAACTGTTGAAACAAATGAACTCAATCCTATGGTATTTGAAACAAGAGAACTCACCTGATAAGACCCCAAAAAGTTAATCGATAAAGGCGCAACTAAATAATATCCAAACAATACTCCAAGCGAAAACAAAATAGATGTGAAAAAAACTACTCCTCTTGTAACTTTAGTTTCTTTTTGATAAAGTGCTGGTTTTATAAATCTCCAAAGTTCCCAAAACACATAAGGAAAAGATATCACTAATCCAGCAAAAAGTGAAGTAATAATGTGTGTTGAAAATTGTCCAGACATTGTAAAGTTATGCAATTGCCAGTCCTGATCTCCAAAACATAATAAATTACCCATTCCCATCCACTCAGATAAATTACAAAAAAAAACGTATGTAGGGAAATCAGAATTCTTAGGAGCTAATAATATCTTATCAAAAACAAAATCTTTATAAATAAATGCCAAAACAGCAAATAATATAATTGCAGCTACTGATCTCACTAAATGCCATCTTAAAATCTCCAGATGATCTAAAAAAGATATTTCTTTTTCTTCAGACATTTCTTATATTCCTTCTTTTAATATATCATGAATGTGAATAATGCCAATATATTTTTCGTTATCTATAACTACCAACTGACTAATATTATTCTGTTCCAAGATAGTTAATGCAAAAGAAGCTAATGTATCTGAACTAATTTTTTTTGGAGTAGTACACATAATATCTGATGCTTTTAATGAAGAAATATCAGAGTTGTTTTCTAACATCCTACGTAAATCACCATCCGTAATAATTCCTATTAATTTTCTCTCATCAATAACAGCGGTTGATCCCAACCTTTTGTTAGATATTTCTATAATTACTGAATTTATAGAGTCATTTGGAGAAACAATCGCTTTGGATTGTTCTGAAATAATATCTGAAACTTTCAGATAAAGACGTTTTCCTAGGGTTCCTCCAGGATGAAAACGTGCAAAATCAGAATCAGAAAAATTTCTTAACTTTAACAAACAAACCGCCATGGCGTCACCAAGTACTATCTGAGCTGTTGTAGAAGAAGTCGGAGCTAAATTATTTGGACAAGCTTCTTTCTCTACTGTGCTGTCAATAAATAAATCCGATTCTTTTGCTAAATATGATTCTTTATTCCCGCAAATTGAAATGATTTTATTTCCTAAGTTTTTTACAAGAGGAACTAACATTTTAATTTCTTCCGTATTTCCACTTTTAGAAATACAAATTAGAACATCATTTTTTTGTATATTTCCTAAATCACCATGCAAAGCATCAGATGCATGAAGGAAAACAGAAGGCTGCCCTGTCGAATTAAAAGTAGCCACCATTTTATTAGCAATATTCGCACTTTTTCCTACTCCAGCAACTATTAACCTTCCCTCTGAAGATAAAATAATCTGAATTGCATCAGGAAAATCATCAGTTAATCTATTATGTAACTGAGCTATAGCATCAGTTTCTGTAGAAATAACAGATTTAGCAATTATTAAAATATTTTTCTTATTTGGCATTAAATTTATATGTATATTCGTCTTGAAATTTGATACAAAAGTAAAATATTTAGATGTATTAATATATAAAGATGAGTATTTCTTCAGAAACATTACATAAAAACCTAAAAGATATCTTTGGATTTAACAAATTCAAAGGTAAACAAGAACAAATAATACAGAATTTATTAAAAGGGAACGATAGTATGGTAATTATGCCAACAGGTGGAGGGAAATCCATGTGTTATCAATTACCCGCACTTATTTCTGATGGGGTTGCAATTGTTATTTCTCCATTAATTGCTTTAATGAAAAACCAAGTAGACGCTATAAGAACTTTTAATTCTAAAGAAAGTATAGCTCATGTGCTTAATTCATCTTTAACAAAAACACAAGTAAATATTGTGATGGATGACATTAAATCTGGAGAAACTAAGATGCTCTATGTAGCTCCAGAATCTTTAATAAAAGAAGAATATGTGGAATTCTTCAGATCCGTTAAAATTTCTTTTTTCGCTATTGATGAAGCTCACTGTATCTCTGAGTGGGGTCATGATTTCAGACCAGAATACCGTAGAATAAGAGAAATAATTGAAAATATTGGTAGAAAACCAATTATTGCTTTAACTGCAACCGCTACTCCAAAAGTGCGTCATGATATTATGAAGAATCTAAAATGTTTGGACTCTACTTTATTCTTAGATTCTTTTAATCGAAAAAATCTTTTTTATGACATCAGACCAAAACATGACGTTGAAAAAGAAATGATTAAATTTATTCGGGAACATCCTAATAAATCTGGTATAGTATATTGCCTTAGTCGAAAAAAGGTTGAAGAAATTGCTGAAACTCTTCAGGTAAACGGAATAAATGCACGTCCTTATCATGCGGGACTTGATCAAAAAACAAGAGTATCTAATCAGGATGCATTTATTATGGATGATTGTGATGTAATTGTTGCGACAATTGCTTTCGGGATGGGAATTGACAAACCTGATATCAGATATGTAATTCATCATGATATTCCTAAAAGCTTGGAGGGATATTATCAAGAAACTGGAAGAGCAGGAAGAGATGATGGAGAGGGGATTTTAGTTACTTTTTATAGTTATAAGGATATAGAGAAATTAGAGAAATTCTTAAGCGGAAAGCCAGTAAGCGAACAAGAAATCGGAAGACAACTTATCATGGAAACAATTTCTTTTGCAGAAACAGCAATGTGCAGAAGAAAATATTTACTACATTATTTCGGAGAAGAATTTGACTCAGAAAATTGTGATAATATGTGCGACAATTGTAAAAATCCCAAACCAACATTTGAAGGGAAGGAATTTGTTTTAAAATTATTAAAAGCAATTGAAGTTAGTAAAGAAACATTTAAAGCAAAAGAACTTGCAAAAATTATGATTGGTGAATCAAATAGCTTAATAAACCAATATATGGGAATAATTTCTGATATTTTTGGTTCAGGGAAAGATAAAAATATAGAATTCTGGCATGCTGTTATCCGCCAAACGTATGTTAAAGAAATTATCACAAAAGAGATTGAGTCTTACGGAGTAATAAAGCTTACAGATGAAGGAAGGAAATTCATTGAAAATCCATATAATTTTACTCTAACTGAAGATCATGACTATTCTAAATCTACCGGTAGTTCATCTACTCTACAAAAAGGAGCTGCGATGGACGATATTATTTTTAGCATGTTAAAACAGCTTAGAAAAAAAATAGCAAAAGAACAAGGATTGCCACCTGCTATTATTTTTCAGGAATCTTCATTATTAGATATGGCGAATAATTATCCTATTACAATTGAAGAGATGTCTCAAATTCAGGGAGTGGGTCTAGGAAAAGCAAAGAAATTTGGAGAATCATTCATCTCTCTAATATCAGAATATGTAAAAGATAACAATATTGAGAGACCTTTAGATCTATTAGTAAAAACCATTGTAAAGAAATCATCAAATAAAGTATATATTATACAAAGTTTAGATAAAAAACTATCTATTGAAGATATTGCCAGAGACAAAGGACTTTCTTCTGATGACTTGATTAAGGAAATTGAGACTATTGTAGAATCTGGCACAAAACTAGATTTACAATATATGCTTGAGGATATGATGGATGACTACGAACAAGAAGAGCTTGCTGATTTCTTTAAATCATCCAAACACTTCTCTTTAGAGGAAGCTAGAGAAGAATTCTTAGAAGAAGAATATTCTGATGAAGAATTAAGAATATCTCGTATTCAATTTATATCTAACGTAGGTAATTAACTTAAGAGTTTTATGAAAACACTTATTGTATCTAGCTCTTTATCTCCAGAATCCAGATCATTTATTTTATGTAAAGAAGTATACAACAGACTTTCTGTGAAAGGAATAGAAGTTAAAATGATAGATGCTAGAGACATGGATTTAAGACCTTGTCATACAAAAATATCTGAAAGCATGACAGAATTAGATAATGAGGTAGATCATGCGGATAATATTATTATTGGCATGGGAGTACATTGTTATAGTATTAATGATGGACTAAAGATAATATTAGATAATTGCTTTGGAAAAGCAACTGGAAAATTCTTTGGAATTATTTGTGCCGCAGGAGGAGAAAGAAGTTATCTCTCTACACAACATCTAACGCAGATTTGTATGAATGAATGGAGAATGATTCAACTACCAAGAATTATCTATGCTACTGGTAAAGATTTTGAGGAAAACAAAGTAAATAATAAAGATCTATTAGAAAGATTAGATGTGTTTTCAGAAGAATTTAATACGATTGGTAAAAAACTCATTTCCTAAATTTTCCGGAAAACATATAACTTAATTGTATTAAAATATTCTTCTAATAAGTTTTTTGTTTTATTCATGATTTAGAAAAAAACATTTTAACAGAAGCAACGAACATAATAAAAGCAAATACTTTTCTTAGAGTTTGAGGATGAACTTGCATAGCTAGTTTAGATCCAAAATATCCTCCAAGAATAAAAGTAGTAGCAATTATTAAGGCGTAATTTATCTTTAAATTTCCACTCTGATAATAATTATAAGCTGCCAATATTCCAATAGGTGGTAGCATTACTGCCAAAGAAGTACCCTGTGCAGTAAGTTGATCCATTCCTAAAAGGAGCATCATTAGAGGTATCATAATTAAACCACCTCCA
>JABHQB010000077.1 GCA_018695965.1 Flavobacteriales bacterium
AACTAAATTTGAATTAACTCAAGCTGAGAAAAGAGCTCATATTCTAGAAGGGTTACTTATTGCATTAGATAATCTGGATGCTGTAATAAAATTAATTAGATCATCACAAACCCCTGAAGATGCAAAAAATGGTTTAATAGATAATTTTTCTTTATCTGAAATTCAATCTAAAGCAATTTTAGATTTACGACTCCAAAAACTTACTGGATTAGAAACAGTAAAAATAAAAGATGAGCATGCTGAGATTATGGAAAGAATTAAGGGTTTTCAAGAAATCCTATCAAATGAAGATTTAAGGCTATCCTTATTAGTTGATGATTTAAAAGAAGTAAAAGATAAGTATGGCGATGAAAGAAGATCTAACATTGAATATTCTTCATCTGAAGTAAGTATTGAAGATATGATTCCAAATGAAGAGGTTTTAATTACAATTTCTCATTTAGGTTATATTAAACGAACATCTTTGTCAGAATACAGAGCACAAGGTAGAGGAGGAGTTGGAAGTAAAGGGGCTACTACTAGAGATGAGGATTTTGTAGAAGAAATGGTAATGGCGAACAACCATGATTATATGCTATTCTTTACTGAGCAAGGAAAATGTTTCTGGCTTAAGGTATATGAAATTCCAGAAGGAAGTAAAACGTCAAAAGGTAGAGCTATTCAGAATTTAATTAATATTCCATCTGATGATAAGGTAATGGCATATATAAATACAAAAGATCTGAAAGATGAAGATTATATAAATTCGAATTATATTGTAATGTGCACTAAGAATGGTCAGGTTAAAAAGACCTCATTAGAACAATATTCTAGACCAAGAACTAATGGAATTAACGCGATTACTATTAAAGAAGGAGATCAATTGTTTGAAGCAAAAATGACAAGTGGAGAATCTCAAATTATGATTGCTGCAAAATCAGGAAAATGTATACGATTTGAGGAAAGTAAGGTTAGATCAATGGGTAGAACTGCTTCTGGGGTGAGAGGAATAAAACTCAGAGACGAAGAAGATGTTGTAGTTGGAATGATTTGTGTAAACGATATGGAATCTAGCGTATTAGTTGTTGCAGAGAATGGTTATGGCAAACGATCATCTATTGAAGAATATCGAATTACTAATAGAGGAGGAAAAGGTGTTAAAACTATTAATATTACCGAAAAAACAGGTGATTTAATATCTTTAAAGAATGTAACTGATGAGGATGATTTAATGGTGATTAATAAATCTGGAATTACAATACGTATTGGTGTAAATACTCTTAGAGAGATGGGAAGAGCTACTCAAGGTGTTAAAATTATTAGATTAAGAGATGAAGATTCTATTGCTTCAGTAGCTAAAGTTTCTAAATTTAAAGAAGATGAACAAGTAGAGTTAGATGAAGAAGGAAATCCTATTATTTCAGAAGATTTAAATGAAGAAATCATTTATAATGATGATGACACAACTAATGAAACAGAAGAAGAAAACAATGAAGAACAAAATACTGAAAACAATGAAGAATAAATTTTGGATTTTACTAACTTTTTTTAGTACACTTATGTTTGCTCAGGAAATTACTGAGCCAACATTAATTAAAAATTGCGGTAGTGGAGAGTTGGATATTGCGTATCAAAAATGGGAATTACCTAATGGGCTAACAGTTCTTATACATGAAGATGATTCTGATCCAATTGTTCAAGTTCATGTTACTTATCATGTTGGTTCAAACAGAGAAAGTGCTGGTAAGTCTGGGTTTGCACACTTTTTCGAACATATGATGTTTCAAGGAAGTGAGAATGTTCCAGACGAAAAGCATTTTAAGATTGTAAATGATGCTGGAGGTGATATGAACGGAAACACTACGTACGATAGGACAGTTTACTACCAGACAGTTCCATCTAATTATTTGGAGACAGCACTTTGGTTAGAATCTGACAGAATGGGGTTTCTTCTAGACGCGGTAACTTCTGAAAAATTTGAAAACCAAAGAGATGCAGTTACAAATGAGAAATTTCAAAATCAGATAAATCAACCTTATGGACTAAGTTATGAGATTTTGGGTCAAAATTTATACCCTCCATCTCATCCGTACAATTGGCCTGTTATTGGATATGTAGATGATTTAGAGAGAGCTAACCTTGAAGACCTAAAGAATTTCTTTTTGAGATGGTACGGTCCTAATAATGCTATTTTAACAATTGCTGGAGACGTTAATTCTGCAGAAGTTATGCAAATGGTAAATAAATATTTTGGAACAATTAAAAAAGGACCAAATGTTAGAGATTTAAGACCAAATGTACCTAGGTTAACACAAGATGTATATTGCGGCTATACCGACAACATATATTTACCAATGACTCAGATAGTTTTTCCAACAGTACCAAACTATCATAAAGATGAAGCGGCTTTAGATATTTTATCATCATTAATGGGAGAGGGGAGTAATTCTGTTTTTTATAAGAATTTTGTAAAGTCTGAGAAAGCAATACAAGCTGGGGTACAACATCCTTGTAGAGAGCTTTCTGGTGAATTCCAGTTTATAGTTGTTTCTTACCCAAAATGGGGGGAGGATCAGAATCTGTATTTTAATGAAATTGAATCTCAAATTCGATCTTCAATTGATGAGTGGGAACAAACAGGGTTTACTGACGAACAATTAAAAATGGCTAAAATGGATATGGAGTCAAGTATTATTAACTATAAGATATCATTATCTTCAAAAGTTAGTACAATCTCTTCATGGGAATGGCTTGCAAAAGGAAAACATAATATTAGCTCAGACATTGCAAGATATAATAATGTAAGTAGGGAGGATGTTATGAGAGTTTTTAATAAATATATTAAAAACCGAAATGCGGTTATTATGAATGTCAAACCAAAAAGTCCGTTTTCTGATGAGGAGTTAGTTCTTGAAAGTGTTAATCCTAACGCAAGTTTAATAACAACTGAAGACCCTCAATATAAGGGGTTAATTTACAATAAAGCTGATGGTGAATTTGACCATTGTTGCAGATCTGACGCGCCAGAAGCAAAAAGTCCTAAATCACCAAGAGTTCCGGATTATTACACCTCCGAATTTGATAATGGAATAAAAATTATTGGAACGAAATATTCTGAACTACCAAAAGTATTTTTGCAATTAAAGATAAAAGGAGGGAGTTACTTAGAAGATAAAAAAACATTAGGACTTTCCTCTATAACAGCTGGGTTAATGAATGAGAGCACTAAGAATTACAGTACCGAAGAGATGGAAAAGGCACTTTCAAAATTAGGTTCTGACATTTCTTTTTCATCAAATGGAAATTCTACTATTGTTTTTATATCTTCATTAACTAAGAATTTAGACGAAACACTTGTTTTACTTGAGGAGAAATTATTGAATCCCGCATTTAATGATGATGATTTAAAAAGAGTAAAAAAACAAAGTATAG
>JABHQB010000078.1 GCA_018695965.1 Flavobacteriales bacterium
ATGATCAATCGGTAGTTTGTCTTCATATATGGTAATCCCCACTTCAGATTGTTTTGATAAATGCAGAACTTCTGAAGTAAGTCCATCTGAAATATCAATCATTGATGTTGGAATTATCTTTAGCTCGTCTAATACATCAATAAGTTTTGTTCGAGCTTCTGCTTTTAATTGCCTCTGTAAAGCATAGTCATTTCCTTGTAAGTCTGGTTGAACCCCAGGGTTTTCTAAAAATATTTCTTTCTCTCTTTTTAATATCTGAAGCCCTAAATATGCGGCTCCTAAATCTCCAGTACAAACTAATAAATCATTAATTTTTGCTCCTTTTCTGTAGCAAACTTTCTCTTTTTCTACCTCTCCAACTACAGAGATAGAAATTATTAATCCGCTAGTAGATGAGGTGGTGTCTCCTCCAACTAAATCAACATTGTATTTTTCACAAGCTAAATAAATTCCTGAATATAGTTCTTCTATTGCTTCTATTGGAAATCTGTTCGAAAAAGCAATACTCACAGTTATTTGAGTCGCCTTCCCGTTCATAGCGCAAATGTCTGAAAGATTTACTGCAACCGCTTTATAACCTAAATGTTTCAATGGTGTATAAGATAGGTCAAAATGAATGTTTTCAACTAACATATCTGTACTTAATAACTGTAGTTTATCTGCTGAAAAATCTAATACAGCAGCATCGTCTCCAACTCCCTTTAAACTACTTTTATTTTTACATTTATATGATTTTGTAATATGGTCAATCAAACCAAATTCACCAAGTTCAGATACTGATGTGTTTTGCAATTTATTATCTTCAAATATACTCATGCTGGCAAAGATATATATTCTTATCTCATTAGCTAGAATTTGTTTTGTTTTTGTATGTTTGCTCTAAATTAGAATAAATCTAAATAAATGATAGAAATTAGTGATTCTGCAAGAGATAGGCTACTTCATTTGCTTGAGAAAAAAGATGAAAAACAACAATTTGTAAGAGTTGGTGTAGAAAGTGGAGGATGCTCTGGTTTGAGTTATAAATTGGATTTTGATAATACTACAAATGAAGATGATGAATTAATTGATAACAATGGAATCAAGCTCTTAGTGAATAAAAAGAGTTTTTTATACCTTGTTGGTACTACCTTAGAATTTTCAGATGGGTTAAATGGAAAAGGATTTGTATTTAACAACCCTAACGCAAGCAGAACCTGTGGTTGTGGTGAGAGTTTTTCCCTATAATATTTTACGAAAATGAGTGAGAAAAAAAAGCAGTCGGAAGACGAGTTATTAGAAAAAGTAACCTCAACTGAATATAAATATGGGTTTACTACCGATATTGAATCGGATACCATTCCAAAAGGTTTAAGTGAAGAAGTGGTGCGTATTATATCATCAAAAAAGAATGAACCAGAATGGATGTTGGAATACCGATTAAATGCATATAAAACATGGATTGAAATGGAAGAGCCAAACTGGGCAAATGTTAACTATGAAAAACCCAATTATCAAGATGTAATTTATTATTCTGCTCCAAAACAAAAACCGGTTTTAGATAGCTTGGATGATTTAGATCCCGAAATGAAAAAGACCTTTGATAAACTTGGTATATCGCTTGAGGAGCAAAAGAAATTAGCCAATGTTGCAGTGGATATTGTAATGGATTCTGTTTCAGTAGCTACTTCTTTTAAAGAAACTTTATCAGAAAAAGGAATTATTTTCTGCTCTATTTCAGATGCAATACAAGAACATCCTAAATTAGTAAAAAAATACTTAGGGAGTGTTGTTCCAACTAGGGATAATTTCTTCTCAGCATTAAATTCAGCTGTGTTTTCTGATGGTTCTTTTTGTTACATTCCAAAAGGAGTGAAATGTCCTATGGAGCTTTCAACTTATTTTAGAATAAATGAAGCTGGGACAGGTCAATTTGAACGGACACTTTTAATTGCGGATGAAGGAAGTCAAGTAAGTTATTTGGAAGGTTGTACCGCTCCTATGAGAGATGAAAATCAGTTGCATGCTGCAGTAGTAGAATTAGTCGCAATGGATGATGCAGATATAAAATATTCTACTGTTCAAAATTGGTATCCTGGAAATGATGAAGGTGTTGGTGGAGTCTTTAATTTTGTAACTAAAAGAGGAATTTGTTATAAAAATGCGAAAATTTCTTGGACACAAGTAGAAACAGGATCTGCTGTAACCTGGAAATATCCTTCTTGTATTTTAAAAGGAGATAATTCTATTGGAGAATTTTTCTCAGTAGCGGTAACCAATAATTTTCAACAAGCGGATACCGGCACAAAAATGATTCACTTGGGGAAAAACACAAAGAGTACTATTATTGCAAAAGGAATATGTGCGGGAAAAAGTAACGGTAATTATAGGGGATTGGTTCGTATTTCAAAAGGAGCTGCAAACTCCCGAAATTTTTCTCAATGTGATTCCTTGTTAATGGGTGATAAATGTGGCTCACACACATTTCCATATATTGAAGTAAAAAATAACTCTTCCAAAATAGAACATGAAGCAACCACTTCTAAAATAGGGGAAGATCAACTGTTTTATTGTAACCAGAGAGGTATTGGAACTGAGGAAGCTATTGCTCTTATAGTAAACGGATATTGTAAAGATGTGCTAAATCAATTACCGATGGAATTTGCAGTAGAAGCACAAAAATTATTAGAAATCAGTCTTGAAGGATCTGTAGGTTAAAAATAAAATATGTTAAAAGTAAAAAATTTAAAAGCAGGAATTGAGGATAGTCAAATCCTAAAAGGAATAAACTTAGAAGTAAATGCAGGAGAAGTACATGCTATTATGGGTCCAAATGGATCTGGCAAAAGTACACTAGCTTCTGTTATTGCAGGAAAAGAAGAATATGAGGTAGTTGAGGGAAATATTGATTTTGAAGGTGACGATCTTTTGGAATTATCCCCTGAAGAAAGGGCGCAAAAAGGAGTTTTTCTATCCTTTCAATATCCTGTTGAAATTCCAGGTATTTCAGTTTCAAACTTTATTAAAACATCAATTTCAGAGCAAAGAAAAGCAACTGGAATGAAACCAATGACTACTAAAGATTTATTGAAAATGATGCGAGATAAAATGGAGTTGTTAAATATTAAAAATGGATATCTCTCGAGAAACATGAATGAAGGTTTCTCAGGAGGAGAAAAGAAAAGAAATGAAATTTTCCAAATGGCAATGTTAGAACCTAAATTGTCTATTTTGGACGAAACTGATTCTGGATTGGATATTGACGCTCTTAGAATTGTTGCAAATGGTGTAAACAAACTAAAAAACAAAAATAATGCAACAATAGTAATTACACATTACCAAAGATTGTTGGATTATATTGTTCCAGATTTTGTACACGTTTTACATAACGGAAGAATCATAAAATCTGGGGGGAAAAAATTAGCTTTAGAGTTAGAAGAAAAAGGATATGATTGGATAACTAAAGAAGCGGATAACAAGTGGGATAAATTGAAAATTTAAAGTCGTATTCTGAAGAGATTCAGATATCTGATGACAAGAAAGATCTTCTTGACTCTTTTCTATCAAACGGATTTCCGACAACTAAAGATGAAGAGTGGAAATACACTTCCTTAAAAAAGGTAATTGCTAATGAATATAATATTGAAAATAAAGGACAAGTTGTTGTTGATTCAGTAATCGAAAAATATTCTCTAGGATTTGAGAACCAAATTATCTTTTCAGATGGAAAACTCATAAATATTCCAACAATAAAAGGTGTGAGTATAAGTGGTTTTTCTGAATTTGAAAGTAATACAAATGATAGTATACTAAATCTTAACAAATCCCTTTCTCAAAATGGATTTACTATTTCGATAGATAAAAACACAGTGGTAGAAAGCCCAATTGAAATCCTATTCATATCAACTACTGAAACTAATTTTTCTCAATATAGAAATCTAATCTCTATTGCAGAAAATGCAGAAGTTAAATTTGTAGAAAGAATACAAAATCTTAACAATTCGTCTTCTTTTGTCAATAATTTTACTCGAATAAATTGTGATAAGAATACAAAAATAGAATACAATAAAATACAAAATAATACTTCTGAATCACAACTAATTGACACTGTAAATGTATATCAAGAACAAGATTCAACTTGTGATATTAATACACTTATTTTTGGAGGTTCGTTCACGAGAAATAATCTAAATTTTGAACAAAATGGATTCAATTGCGAAAGTAATATGAATGGAGTTTCGGTGTTAGATAATAATCAGCTAGCGGATAATCATACTTTTGTAGACCATAAGAGTGCTAATTGCAGAAGTAATGAAATGTATAAAGGTATTTACTTGGATAACTCTAAGGGAGTTTTTAATGGTAAGATTATGGTGCGTCCTGATGCACAAAAGATTGACGCTTTCCAATCGAACAACAATCTGTTGCTTAGCGAAAATTCTAGCATTGATAGCAAACCACAATTGGAAATTTATGCTGATGATGTAAAATGTAGTCATGGTTGTACTATTGGTCAATTAGATGATGACGCTCTTTTCTACATGAGAAGTAGAGGAATTGGTATTGAAGAAGCAAAAGCAGTATTGACATATGCATTTGCTTCTGAAGCAATTGAAAATATATCAGTTGATCAGGTGAAGTTATTATCCAAAAAACTACTTGCTCAAAAACTAAATGTTGAATTAGATTTTAGTGTATAAATGCTGGATGTTAGTAAAATACGATCACAATTTCCTATATTAAGCCGAAAGGTAAACGGGCAGAATTTGGTGTATTTTGATAATGGAGCAACTACTCAGAAGCCACAAATAGTAATTGATGCGGAAAGTAAATATTATGCAAATCAAAACTCAAATGTTCATAGGGGTGTTCATTTTCTAAGTGGGCTGGCTACAGATAAATTTGAAGAATCACGAAATACTATTCAAAATTTTATTGGAGCAAAACATAAGCATGAAATCATCTTTACTAAAGGGACAACTGATTCAATTAATCTAGTTGCGAGCGGATTCAAAACCTTTTTAAATAAGGGGGATGAAATTATTATTTCGGAACAGGAACATCACTCCAATATTGTGCCATGGCAAATCTGTTGCGAACAAAGTGGATCAAACTTAAAAGTAATTCCTATTCTGGATAATGGAGAAATGGATATGGATTTTTTTTATAATCTCCTTTCTGAAAATACAAAATTAGTAGCGGTTTCTCATATTTCAAATGCACTAGGAACAATAAATAATGTTGAAAAAATAATTGAAAAATCTCATTCGGTTGGAGCAAAAGTGTTAATTGATGGAGCTCAAGCTGCTTCTCATATTTCCTTAAATATGCAAAAATTAGACGCTGATTTCTATTGCTTTTCTGCCCATAAAATGTTCGGACCAACTGGAGTTGGTATATTATATGGTAAAGAAGATATCTTAAACGCATTACCTCCATATCAAAGTGGTGGGGAAATGATAAAAGAAGTTAGTTTTAGCGGCACCACTTATGCCGATTTACCTCATAAATTTGAAGCTGGTACTCCAAATATTTCTGGAGTAGTTGCTTTTAAATCTGCAATTGATTTTATATCTAATTTAGAAGTTAATAAGATTGCAAAATATGAAGAAGAACTCTTGCAATATGCAACATCTGAACTCCTAAAAATTGAAGGGGTAAGAATTTACGGAACTTCTAAAAAGAAATCTGCTATTATATCTTTTAATCTGGAAGGATTACATCCTTATGATATTGGTATGATTGTAGATAAAATGGGAATTGCTATCAGAACTGGACACCATTGCGCTCAACCAATTATGGAGAGATTTAATATCCCGGGAACGGTAAGAATTTCGTTAGCGGTTTATAATACAAAAGAAGAAATTGATCTTTGTATAAATGCTATTAAAAAGGCAAAAATAATGTTGTCGTAATGCATACCATTAAAGAAATACAAAAAGAAATAATAGAAGATTTTGCAATGTTTGAAGATTGGATTCAGAAGTACGAATACCTTATTGATTTAGGAAAGGAATTAGCTCCAATTGATCAGAAATACAAAATATCAGAAAATTTGATAAAAGGATGTCAGAGTAGAGTTTGGCTACACGCAGAATATGCCGAAGGAAAAATTATTTACACTGCAGATAGTGACGCAATCATGACTAAAGGAATTGTTGCTATATTAATAAATGTTCTTTCGGGGCAAAATCCATCAGAAATTGCAACTGCAAAACTAGACTTTATAAACGAAATAGGATTGAAAGAGCAGCTTTCCCCTACTCGCGCAAACGGATTAGTTTCTATGATAAAACAAATGAAATTATATGCAATAGCATTTAGTAAACAACAATGAAAAAAGAAAAGAAATTACAAAAAATTGGTGAACAAATTATTGAAATAATTTGTGAAATCTACGATCCAGAAATACCTGTAAATATATATGCTCTTGGGTTAATATATGATGTTGAAGTAAGTGATGATTATGATGTAAAAATTACCATGACTTTAACCTCTCCAAATTGCCCTGTAGCAGAAACCTTACCTGTAGAAGTTGAAGAAAAGTGTAAGGTTGTTCCTGATGTAAAAGATGTGAAAGTAGAAATTGTTTTTGAACCAATATGGACAAAAGATATGATGAGTGAAGAAGCTAGATTAGAACTTGGAATGCTTTAAAAATGGCTGGAGAAATTATAAATAGAGTTTCAAATAGTCAATTAATTACAATTGACTTAACAGATTATGCGCCTAAAGTTTCAGTAAAAGAATTGGATATTAAAGATTTTCTTTTTCAAGGAATTGTACTAAAAGAAAAAGAATTCAGAGTAAATTTAAAAGAATTTGATTTCTCTAATTATACCAACAAAACTGTTGCTCTTAATTGTAGTTCAGATGCAATTGTACCAATGTGGGCTTTTATGCTAGTTACGTCTTATTTAAATTCCGTTAATGCAGACATACATTTTGGAATAAAAGAAGATGTGTTTCAACAAATTTTTACAGCCAATATTAATGCGATTAATGCCTCTAAATTTGAAGGTAAAAAAGTGATTGTAAAGGGTTGTGGGGAAATTCTGTTAACAGAAGCTCTATACATTGCTATTACTAAAAAATTACAAAATACGGTTAGTAGTTTAATGTTTGGAGAAGCTTGTTCGGCTGTTCCTGTTTTTAAGAAGAAATAAGTCTGCCTCTTTATCGTTTTTTAAAATAATTACATCTTTAGTAGTTTTATACTTCTCTAATTTGTTAAAGATATTTGCTCTGTTTTTATGATTAAAGGTTAAAACATATTTTAAAAAAGATAAATTAAAGCTTTCTTTGCATCCGTCTGCTATATCAGATCTTTTCTTCCCAAAGTCTTTTATGTTTCTTTTAATAACTCTTAAACAACATTTAATACTATGGTAATCTAAATAAATTATAGCGTCAGCTAGTGGAAAACGAATATCAAATGAATCAGCATAATTTCCATCCATTATCCATCTTTTTTGTTTTACTAGTTTGCGTAATACCTGTTCCCACTCATCTTTTTCAGGTTCTTCCCAGTTAGGTTTGTGGTAGTATTTGTCTAAATGAATTAATGGTAGTTTTAATATCTTTTCTAGTTTTTTAGAGAGGGTGGATTTCCCAGCTCCACAACAACCAATTACCAGAACCTTTTC
>JABHQB010000005.1 GCA_018695965.1 Flavobacteriales bacterium
TACCTCAAAGAAGAGGAGAGGATCTTATTGTTTCTGAAGATGAGGAATATAAGAATGTCAAAATGGATAAGATTCCTGCTTTAAGAGCTGTTTTTGAGAAAGATGGAACAATAACTGCAGCAAATGCTTCTACTTTAAATGATGGTGCTTCTGCTCTTATTATAATGAGTTCTGAGAAAGCAGATGAATTAGGAATAAAACCTTTAGCAAAAATTATCTCTTATGCAGATGCGGCGCAAGAACCAGAGTGGTTTACTACAGCTCCTGCAAAAGCACTTCCGATTGCTTTAGGAAAAGCAAACATGGAACTCTCAGATATAGATTATTTTGAGTTGAATGAAGCTTTTTCAGTTGTTGGTTTAGCAAATATGAAAATTTTAGGACTTAGTCCTGATAAAGTAAATGTAAATGGAGGTGCAGTTTCTTTAGGTCATCCTCTAGGTAGTTCAGGTTCCAGAATTATTGTTACTCTTATTAATGTCCTGAAACAAAATGGAGGTAAGGTTGGTGCTGCTGGAATTTGTAATGGTGGTGGTGGAGCTTCTGCAATGGTTATTGAACTAATCTAAATGAAATACGGACTTTCAAATTTATCTATTGTACCAATGAGATCGGAAGCAACTGACTTATCAGAGATGGTAAATCAGATTCTGTTTGGAGAGCAGTATAAGATTATTGAAAGCAGAAAAAAGTTTAGTAAAATCAGACTTTCTCATGATAAATATGAGGGATGGATATGTAATAAACAACTTTTAGAAATAGAGAAAGAAGATTATGACACTTTACTTTCCTCAGAAAAGAACTATACAACTGATGTGTTGGATATCATAAAATCAGATAGTTTTCAGACAATTGTGATGGGTAGCGTTCTTCCTAAAATACAGGATTCTATTTTCAGATTTAATAATACTGATTATACGTTTGAGGGTTTAACAACCAACGTAAAACAAGAAAAGGGGATGTTGATAGAAAATGCTATGATGTATCTAAATTCTCCGTATTTATGGGGAGGAAGAACTCCTTTTGGTATAGATTGTTCTGGTTTGTCTCAAATGGTATATAGGTTAAATGGGATTGATATCCCTAGAGATGCAGATGAGCAAGCGGAAGTAGGAACAACATTAAGTTTTGTTGAAGAATCGGAGCCAGGAGATTTAGCTTTTTTTGATAATGCAGAAGGAAATATTGTACATGTAGGGATTATTTTAGAAAACAATCATATTATTCATGCGTCAGGAAAAGTAAGGATAGATAGAATAGATCAACAAGGTATTTTTAATACAGATAAAGGAAGTCATACTCACAAACTCAGATTGATAAAAAGTATTATCTAGTATTCTTTAATAATATTATAGACTGTATCTCTTTCTACAGCTTTTCTGCCTACGGATGTAATTAATTCGATTATTTCCTCTGAATTCATTGTAGGGTTTTGATCCTCAGCACCAGCCATCGAATAAATTTTTGTAGTATCGTGAATAGTACCATCAATATCATCAACTCCGAAAGCAAGTAGATTCTGAGTAGTTTTCTTACCGATCATAGGCCAATAGGATTTTATATGAGGAAAGTTATCTAAATAGATTCTGCTAAAAGCAAACATTCTTAGGTCATTTATAATAGACCCTTCTTTTATGTCTGACATCTGATTGTTTCCATTTCTAAATTTAAGAGGAATAAAGGCATTAAAACCATTTGTTTTATCTTGTAGATTTCTTAATCTACTTAAATGATCAATAATAATTTCTGGTGTTTCAATATGTCCGTAAAGAATAGTTGCATTGGATGGCATTCCAATAGAATGTGCGGTTTCATGCATCTCTAACCACTCTTCTGAAGTACATTTATCTTCACAGATTTTATCCCTTGTTTTTTTGTCAAATATTTCAGCTCCACCACCAGGCAAGGATCCTTGTCCGGCGTCTTTCAGTATTTGTAATCCTTCCTTGTAAGATACTTTTGCTTTTCTGCACATATATTCTAATTCTACAGCAGTAAAGGCTTTTACATGGATATTTGGTCTGATCTTTTTAACCTCAGATATTAGTGAAACAAAATAATCTAATCCCATTTTAGGATGAACTCCTCCAACAATATGAACTTCTGTAATTTCACTATCTTCATGGTCCAGAATTTGTTGTATCATTTCTTCCTGAGAGAATTCCCAAGCTTCTTCTTTTTTACTTAATTTTCTGGAATAAGCACAAAATTTACAATCGAATACACAAATGTTTGTAGGTTCTATATGTATATTTTTATTGAAGAAAGTTTTATCTCCATGAATTCTTTCTCTAATATCATTTGCCAAACTTCCTAAAAGAGATAGGGGAGATTCATTGTACAAAACAAGAGCTTCATTATTATTTATTCGCTCTTGATTTTGTATTTTCTTTACAACCGTACGTAATGAAGTTTGTAAACACTCAGATACAGAACTAAAATCAATCATTATTTAGATAGAATAACTTTTTCAATTCTGACTCCATTGCTATGAGCAATTTCTATAAAATAGATCCCATCTTCTAGGTAAGATATATCTAATGAATCTAAATTATTTCCACTTTCAGAAGTAAAAATTATTTTTCCTAGTATATCTCTGACAACAATAGAGTTGTTTGAGGTCTGTATCAAGTTTTTAATAAGAATTTTCCCTGTTGTTGGGTTAGGATAAACTTTAATTTTATTGTTTTCTGACATGTTATTCGTATTAACTGTTCCTGTACAGTTTACCGTGACATTTGAATTCTTTAAGATAGACCTTTCTCCATTAAGTGTTGCATTCATTGCATTTACTTGATCATGTGAGAACATCCAGGTATTCTGAGAATATGCCATAAAATTTTCATCCATATCTAATAAGTCACTGCTAAACCCTTGTCCTATATCATTACATGTGTTATTGTTTGTACTTGATGTTACAGGACCAAAATAGGGACCATCATTATTAGAATCATAACAAAGAGGAGTATCATCTACATTATTATCATCATTATCACAACATCCTCCACTCTGAGATTCGCAAAATGTATGATTTAAACCTAGGTAATGCCCAATTTCATGAGTAGCTGTTCTGCCATCCCCTGAAGCTCCTTGTATTGTTCCAAACCACTGAAAATCTACTACTAAACCATCTTTCCAGGTTTGATCACCACTCCAACCACCAGAAGGTAGTCCAGGTAGGTAGGCGTATCCTAAGGTCATCCCACCTGACTGAGAGTTGGTAAGGTCACATACCCAGATATTGAGATATCTTTGATAGTCCCAGGAATCTATTCCACCTGATGATGTTTTTTTCATTGCATTTGCTTCTCCATCTGACCCCCATCCTCCTTGGTCATCAGCATCCCAATTTGTTTGTGTAGTAGCTGTTCTAGTAATACCATTCGTTGGATTTCCACTTGGATCAATAGTAGCTAAACAAAATTCTAAATTTGGGTTACCAGAAGAACTCAGAAATGTATTTCTTGGTGGATTTGGAAACTCAGGGTTTGTTTTACTATAATCTTCATTAAGGATTCTTATTGCATCTTCAATTCTAGCATCTGATATATTAGTACCACTTCCAATGTTAGCATGATTAGTTCTGTGAATAACATGAACTACTATTGGGATAGTAATTGTAGATCTTTTATTACTAGCGGTGGAATTTTGATTAATCCATAGTTTGTCTTCTGCTATCAATCTTTTTCTGTTTTCTAGATATTCTTCATTCTTTTCTATTTCGTTATTCATAAGAAATGTTGTGTTACATTTTTTTACATTTTGAGCAACAAGAATTTGCGATATTAACAGAAAGAATATTGAGATTTTGTGGTTTAACATAATTAAGGTTTGTTGAGTATGATTTTGTTTTTTGTTATTTTGTTTCTTTGTTGTAGTTCTAAGATATATATTCCGTTTTCAAAATTAGATAAATCAATTTCTTCTTCTTTTGTTTCTTCTGAAAGCACTAATCTTCCACCCAAATCAAAAACTTGTGCAATTATAGGTATATCTTTCATAAAAAAATCAGAATTAAAAAATAATATTCCATTTGTTGGATTAGGAAAAACTTTTATTTTATTAATAAATATCTCCGTGTTATTTAATGCGGAAACACAAAAGTTTATTGTGTCAGAAAAATTGAAATAAGATAATTGTGCAATCTCCTGATTAATTAAGACCTTATTTACGGAGACACTTCCATTACCATAATTGCAACAAAATCCATCTCCCTCTGTATCGTTTATTACTAATTTGTAACACATATTTTCTAGGCAATGATTATAAATGTAATGAGAATTGTTTGATAGATTGCCTGAAGAATCAATCAGATTATTATTTGCATCATACAAATACCAAGAAGTTTCATTTGCATAATTATCTGTTATCAGATTTATATTTACAGACGTCCCTCCTGTTGTTTGGAATAGTTTTATTGCATAATTATCAGAAGTATCAACATCCTGATTGTTATTAGGTTGTAATAACTCCACTTCAATCATGTGAGATGTTCCTCCAATTGCAATCCCAAAGAGAGAAATAGAATCTGTCTCATTTTGACTGAGATTTCCGTTCCACCATTGATACTGATAAGGAGAGGAGTTTATCTTGTATTTAATTAAAGCGGTATATAAATTATCGGCAGATTTATTTTTTATTAGGACCTTAGGATAAATAGGATTGTTACATCCATTAATAGATCCTTCTGGAGAAATTATTTCAATAGATGCATTAGAAGTACTTGCAACTACCGCGTTACATCCATCTGAGGTGATTAATCCTGTTCTGTATGTACTTATACTAGACCAAACTCTATTTCGTTGTCCTATAGTAAAAGAATTCATACAATCATCATCTGTATAATCCATGAAGTTCATAAACATATCACCACTATTATTACAGCTAATATGAGGGTGTGATTTGCAACCAAAATTTTCTTCTTCCTGAGTAGGGGTGTCACTGACCCAATCGTTTCCACAATTGTTGTCTCCCCAAATATGAAAAAGATTAAAATAATGACCTAATTCATGAGTAGTAGTTCTTCCAAGGTGGTATGGCGAGACAGCTGTTCCTATTGTTCCGAAATGATGAAAATCAATAACTATACCATCCGTATTTATACTTCCTGCAGCTGGGTATTGAGCCCATCCTAAAATTCCTCCACCAATATTTGAAATCCATATATTTAAGTATTTTTCTGGATCCCAGGCATCAGAACCTCCTAAGCTGTTATAATGAATTAGAGTGTCATATAGTTGAAATTCTGTTTGATTAGTTTGTTTCCTAATAATTCCGTTTGTAGGATTTCCATTAGGGGTTCTTTGAGCTAAACAAAAACTAATTTGCATACTAGCTACGATAGAATTAAAATCTGATGGAGTATAAAGAGCATCAGTATTTGTTCTGTTAAAATCTTCATTTATAACATCTAATTGGCTTAATATTTGCATGTCAGAGATATTTTGCTCAGTAGTATTATAAACGACATGAAAAACAACCGGTATTATTACGGATTGTTTGCTGTAATCTGAGCTAGCAGAAAGAATCTTTTTTTCTAATTTTTGTTTAATTATTTTTTGTGCAGGAA
>JABHQB010000079.1 GCA_018695965.1 Flavobacteriales bacterium
AGATGAAGAATTCCACTTAGAGCATATTGGTGGTGGACTGATGCAAACTGCAGAGCTTTCAGTATTAGAAGCTAAAAAAGAAGTAATAAAATTTGGAGAAATCACTACTAGACTATTTAATATGATTCCGGCATTAATGAAAGAAACTGATAATAAGAAGTTTGATGCATTAATGAAAAGAATAAGGAAATATGAAGATATCACGGATAAAATGGAAGTAGAAATTGCAGATTATTTAGCAAAATCAGCGCAGGGAGAAATGAGTGATGCTGCCTCTATAAAAGTAAGATCCATGATATCTATTATTAATGACATGGAACGAATTGGAGATATCTGTTATCAAATATCAATATCAATAGAAAGAAAAAAAGAAAAGAAAGCAGACTTTACAAATGAAGCAACTAAAAGCATTGAAGATATGTTAAGCGAAATTCAATTATCTTTAAATATTATGAATAATAACTTAAACTCAGACTATGCCCAAGTATCCTTAACAGAAGCTAATAATTCTGAAATTAACATCAATAATATGAGAAACAAATTAAGAAAATCATATTTACAGAAAATTGAGAAAGGAGAAATGAAAATTCAAACAGGAATGATTTATAATAATCTTATCCATTCATTAGAAAAGATAGGTGATCATATTTTTAATGTATCAGAAGCAATTGTTGGAGATAAATAGAAAAATGAAAAAATTAATCTTTATAATAATCTTTATAATACCATCAGTAACTTATTTAAATGCGCAGCAATCTGATATAGAAATGAAGTTTGGAGGAAGAATCATGTATGATATGTCTGCATGGAATTCAGGAGATAATAGTGATAATAGTTATGGATCAGAATTCAGAAGAGTTAGATTATATAACTCAGGAAGCATATATGGTAATGTAAAATATAAATTACAACTAGATTTTGCAGCAGGGAATCTATCTTATAAAGATGTTTTTATGGAATTATCTGAACCTCTTTTAAATGGAAACATAAGAATTGGGCACTTTAAAGAGCCTTTAAGATTAGAAGCGTTAACTTCAAGTAAATATATTACCTTTATGGAGAGAGCGTTACCAATTGCCTTTGCTCCAGAAAGAAATACAGGGATAATGTACCATACAACTATAGGTGACAAAATATCGTTACAAGCAGGAGGGTTCTTGGAAGCGAATTCTTATGGAAATGATAAAGAATTGACAAACAAATTAAATATAACATCAAGACTTACTTATTTAGTAATGAATAATGAAGATAATCTATTACATATAGGAGTTGCAAATAGTATGAGAGATAATAGCGCAAACACATATGGTTTTTCATCACGAGCGGAAAATCATTTAGGAACAAAACTTCTTCAATCTGAATTTACCGGAGTAGAACAAACTAATATTTTAGGAACTGAAATTGCATATGTTCGTAATAGATTATCATTGCAAGGAGAATATTTAAGAACAACAGTCTCTTTAAGTCCTGAATATTATTCGTCTGAATATGAATTAAATGGATATTATGGTCAAGTAAGTTATTTCTTAACTGGAGAATCCAGGCCATATAAAAGTTCGTATACAGGATTCAGCAGAGTGAAACCTAAAAATAATTATGGATCTAACGGTAAGGGAGCTATAGAATTAGTAGCGAGAATCTCAAAAATGGATCTTTCAAATGCAGGAATGGGGATATTAGACAGTAAAACAATTGGAGTAAATTGGTATCTAAATCCCAATACTCGTGTTATGTTTAATTATGTAATGGGGGAATTATCAGAAAGTGATGAATTTGGAATAACTACTCAAGAAAATAGTTTAATGATGAGAGTTCAATTAGATTTTTAGTGTTTTAAAAAGTGTGATTCAAAATAGAATTCTTCTTCATTTTTAATTTATTCTTTACAAAAAGAAACACTAAACAAACCAAATCCAAACACAAAAATTATATCAGTATTTATAAAATAGTTTATTGATGAAATTTAGGATTAGTTTCGTTAATAACTAATACCTTAATATGAACATCTACTTCTTCCCAGGTCTTTGAAATTCCATCAGATCCTTTATGTAAATCAAAACATTGTTTATGAATACTATTAAATGCTTCCCCATTAAATTGATTTACTAAATTTAGTTTACCTTTAATCTGAATAATCTTATTAGAATACTTAGAAGTCGTAAGATATGTTGAATATGCAAATCGAACTGTTTTATCTTGACCAAGAATATTAAAAGATACATCTATAGAATCATTGATAGGTCTTCCAAGAGTTCCTTCAATTTCAAAATTATCAGTAAGATACTTAAAAAAATAATCCTTGAGATTTAGATCTCTTATAGGGTCGCCTGATGAAGAGCTTAAAGAACTAATAGAAAAATTTAGACCATCTACTAAATCATCAATTGAATTAAATGATTGATTTTCTCTATCAGAACTAAACTCACTAAACTCTCCTAATACTGGGGTTCTGTCATTAGTTTTATAAGCTTTCCAATTAATCTCTATATTTTCTGCTGTCATATCAAGTTTATATAATACTCCTTCTGGAAGAGTTATAGTTTTCTGAATGGTTTCAGAATTCTCTTTATCATTACATGAAAATATGATAAGAGATAATGAAAGAGGCAATAAGAAGTGATTATAAATATTCTTCATTTAAGGTATTTTAAAAGCAAATATACTACTTTTGAACATCAAAACACTTCCATCAGAAATGAATAGCTTTTCAGAAAGAATATTTAATATAAACTCAGAAAAAGATTTCAATAAACTCTGTATGAATCTGTTTGATTTTCAGATGGAAAATAATCCTATTTACAGTGCGTATGCAAAAATCATTTTAAAGGGGAAGAATCCGAACAATATAAATGAAATTCCTTTTTTGCCAATTGAGTTCTTTAAAACAGATCAAATAATCTGTACGGGGGGGAAAATAGAAGAAATATTTCTTAGTAGCGGAACTACAGGAAACCAAAGTAAGCATCTTATCACTAATTTAGAAATTTATAAAAAATCTTTCCGAAAATCTTTTGATCAATTTTATGGAAACATATCTGAATATTGTATTTTATCTCTGTTGCCAAATTACAGA
>JABHQB010000006.1 GCA_018695965.1 Flavobacteriales bacterium
CATCAGCACAAGTTTCATCTTCTCCACCTGTGCAACATTCTTTAGCACAGTCATCAGCACAAGTTTCATCTTCTCCACCTGTGCAACATTCTTTAGCACAGTCATCAGCACAAGTTTCAGCTTCTCCACCTGTGCAGGCAGTAAAAGCAAACATCACTCCAACTAATAATAAATACATTAATTTTTTCATGTTATAAATTTTATTGGTTAATAATGATGCAAATATATCTAAATAAAATACATTTGTAGAGTGAAACCTATTTATTTACTTTCTTTCTTAATATTATTCTCTTGTTCTAAAAAAGAAGAACAAAATCATAATATTATTCCAAAGGATCAGTTTGCTAATATTCTGGCAAAAATTTATTTGGTAGAATCAGATTTTAAGTTAAATAGAGTAAATAATTCAGATTATCAGAAGATTCTATCTGATCATAATGTAAATAAAACTAATTTTGAAAATACACTACAGTATTATTCGGAAAGACCAGGGTTATTTGAAAAGATTCATGAAGAAATATTAATAGATCTGGAAGAAACAAGAGATCAGTTAACTGATTAGATTCTTTCAGAAAACCATTGACAATATTTTTTCACACTTTCTTGTATTGGAACGAATTTAAATGAGATTGTATCTTGAATTTTTTTGGTTGAGTAACTACTGTTTTTCATAGCAGAATTTGCAGTTTCTTTCGTAATAAGAGGTCTTCTGCCTGTAATAAAGGATCGAAGAAGTTCTATTCTCCAAGCTAATTCTTTCATTAATGGAGTTACTTTTATAGTAGCTTTCTTTTTATTAAATCCTTCAGCAATCATATCAAATAATTCTCTGAACTTTAAATTTGCTCCATTAATAATAAATCTTTCATTTTTTATATCAGATTCAAGCAATTTAATTGCACATTCTGATACATCTGTAACATCTACATATCCAGTAGAACCACTTGTATAATATTTTAGTCCATCATAAATCTTCTGAAATATTTGAGAACTTCCTTTTGTCCAATCTCCTGGCCCTAAAATGACAGAAGGATTTAAAATTACTACATCTAACCCTTCTTGTGAAGCTCTCCAAACTTCTTGCTCCGAATAATATTTTGAAAGAGAATAATTATTTTCCTTTTTACTGATTTTAAAATCACAATTCTCATCAACAATATCAGAAGTGGTGTTTCTTCCTAGGGCAGCTATCGAACTAATATAGGAAAGCTTCTCAATTCCTGCAGATAGAGCAACATTTACTATGTTTATCGTTCCTTCGACATTAATTTTGTATATTGTTTCATCATCATCATTATGAAAAGAAACTATAGCAGCGGCATGAATAACTTTCGTACAATTTTTCATCCCTTCTTCTAAAGAAGGAATATCATTTACATCTCCATTTACCCATTTTATTTTATTGAATTGTGATTCAGCATTGTAATAAGTAAAAACATCTTTACAAACATCTAAAGAACTTCTTTCCCTTTTCAAAGCCTTAAATGAGATGTTCCTTTGAGATAATTTTAATAAGATATGAGATCCAACTAATCCTGTTCCTCCAGTAATAAATATCATAAAGCAAAGATAAAATATTAGTGATTAGATGTAAGATATTAGAGTATAGATTTAAAATTTTATCTATTTTTGAAAAAAATATGTAACAGATGAACTTTATAGAAGAATTAAAATGGAGAGGAATGATACACGATATCATGCCTGGAACGGAAGAGCAATTTGCAAAAGAAACAACTTCTGCTTATATTGGTTTTGATCCGACATCTGACTCATTACATATAGGAAATTTGGTTCAGATAATGATTTTGGTTCATTTGCAAAGATGCGGACACAAACCTTTTGCTTTAGTTGGTGGTGCTACCGGCATGGTTGGTGATCCTTCTGGAAAAAGCAAGGAGCGTAATCTGTTAGATGAAGAAACATTAAATCATAATTTATCATCAGTACAAAAACAATTGGAACAATTTTTAGATTTTGATTGTGGGGAAAACTCTGCGGAGGTAGTAAATAATTTTGATTGGTTTAATGGTTTTTCCTTTTTAGATTTTATTCGTGATGTAGGGAAACACATTTCTGTAAATTATATGATGGCAAAAGATTCTGTAAAGAGTAGATTGGAAACAGGAATTAGTTTTACTGAATTTTCCTATCAATTGGTGCAAGCATATGATTTTTATTGGCTTTGGAAAAATAAAAATTGTAAAGTGCAATTAGGAGGTTCTGATCAGTGGGGAAACATTGTAAGCGGAACTGAACTTATCAGAAGAAAGGGAGAGGGGAAAGCGTTTGCAGTAACTACTCCATTAATTCAAAAAGCAGATGGAGGCAAGTTTGGGAAAACAGAAAGCGGGAATATTTGGCTAGACAAATCCAAAACTTCCCCATATAAATTTTACCAGTTCTGGTTAAATTCTTCAGATGAAGATGCGAAAAACTATATAAAGATTTTTACTCTGAAGGGTGAGGAAGAAATAAAAAAACTAATTGAAGAACATGATAAAACTCCTCATTTAAGATTGTTGCAAAAATCAATTGCTGAAGAAGTGACGACAAGAGTACACAGTAAAGAAGATTTAGAGATGGGAATTAAAGCTTCTGGTATTTTGTTTGGGACATCTACTGCAGAGGATTTGAAAAGTTTGGATCTAGACACTTTCCTTTCTGTATTTGAAGGTGTTCCTCAGTTTGAAATAAATAAATCAGATTTAAGTGCAGGAATTTTAGACTTACTTGCTGAAAAAACACAAGTGTTTGCATCTAAAGGGGAGGCAAGGAGAATGATACAATCCAATGCAGTAAGTATAAATAAAGAAAAAATTAGGGAAGATTTTAAAATTTCTGAAGATGACTTATTGGATGGAAAATATATATTATTCCAAAAAGGAAAGAAAAATTACTTTTTACTTATTGTTTCTTAATCTTTTTCAAAGCTTTTCCAAACTCATTGTGTCTTTGGCTGCCAAACATAATGTTTGTATTATTTTTCAAAAATACTTTTACTCCTTTATTCCCACTTACATTATAAGCTTTTCCTTTAAATCCAAATTTAATTCCCCATCCTCCATATTCTTTCATTGGGGAGTATTCAATTGCTTTAAATTTCTCTATATCTTCTATCTTAATTGTGTGAGATTTAAAATGAAAAGGAAAAAATTGATAATGTAATCCGTCCACGCTTACTTTTATTCTTAGTTGAAATGTATAAAACAAAAGAGGAATTCCTAATCCAATCAGAACGTGATACCAATTAATTGGATTCTCGTCAAATGGCCCAAAAGATATAATAGGAAAGGAGAGTAAAATAACCCACAACCACCATTGTGTAAATCTCTGATTTTCTTCAAATAAGTATTTCATTATTTAATTTGTTTTAATGCCTGTTTAATTTCTGTTGTTGGAAGTTGACAAACTTTGTTTTCGCAAACATAAATCATAGTTGTTCCTTCCACATATTTCCCTTCCAAGAGTTCCAAATTACTTTCTTTAAAACTACCAATAAATAATGTATTTGGATTGTATCTTGTGTTCATTTCCATAGTTTTATCATGAGCATCTTCCCCAACAATTGCTATTTCATAATAAGGAGAAACTTGTTTTAACATAAGTGTAGCGTAATTTGCATATCCAGAAGCATAACTATCCATATCAGGTTTTACATTATTAAGCATTTTAATGCTCATTTCTTTGTAATTGTCTTTTCCTAAGATAGTTCCTAAATCGAAAAGGGAGTTTGCCATTACCGAATTTGATGCAGGAATTACATTGTCATTTATTTCCATTTTTCTGGCTACAAGCTCTGGATCTAAATCAGAGGTGAAAAAGAACATTCCACTTTTTGTGTCATAAAAATGGGCAATTGCATATTCGGTTAATTTTTTTGAATACGTAAGCCATGTTGTATCGAATGTAGCTTCATATAATCGAATAAATGCAGAAATTGTAAGGGAATAATCTTCTAAATATGCATTTATTGTAGATCTTCCATCTTTGTAAGAATGAAGTAATTTTCCATCTTCACTCATTTGAGTATTTACAATAAAATTCCCATTTTTCAGAGCAATATCTAAATGATGTTTTACTCCGAAGGTCATATAGGCGTCTATATATCCTTTCAACATCAGTGAGTTCCAAGAAGTGAGAGATTTATCATCTAAGCCTGGTCTAATTCTTTTATCTCTTGCTCCCATCAGAACTTTTTTCCAATTTTTAATTTTACTTTCTAAATCAGAAATAGAAATAGTATGTTTTTTCGCTATTCGTTCTTTACTTTCTTTTCTGAGTAAAATATAGTTTCCATGTTCCCAAAGCCCTTTTCCATTAATATTGTAATAGTCTTTAAAAATGGAAAAATCTTCTATAATTAAGGATTTTAATTCCTGTTCATTCCAAACATAAAACTTTCCTTCTTCTCCTTCACTATCAGCATCAAGTGCAGAATAGAATGCTCCGTTTTCTGCCATTAATTCTCTTTCTATAAATTCTAATGTCTCAAAAACCACTTCTTTATAAAGAGGCTTTTGGTGTTTTAAATAGGCCTCAGAATACAAGCTAACTAATTGTCCGTTATCATAAAGCATTTTTTCAAAGTGAGGGGCTTTCCAATATTTGTCTACTGAATATCGAGCAAATCCACCACCAATTTGGTCATAAATTCCTCCAAAAGCCATCTTGTCTAAAGTGAGCTCTACATGTTCTGATACCTCAGGATTATTAGATAAGTGTCCGTATTTTAGTAAGAAATTATAAGCGTTTGGCATTGGAAATTTAGGAGCTCCATTTGTTCCTCCTTCTGTATTGTCAAATTTCTCTGACCAAGGAGAAACCATATTGTCTAAATCTTTCCATTTGAAGTCTATTTCATCTGTATTTTCAACAATATTCTCTGTCTGCTGTATTCCCTTTGTTAGCCTTCTGGCAAATTCAATTACTCTATTTTTATCTGTTTTATAGATATTTGCCATTTGCAGGATTTGTTTTTTCCAATCGTCTTTTCTAAAATATGTACCTCCCCAAAATGGTTGCCCGTTCGGAAGAGCAATGCAATTTAGTGGCCAACCACCTCTATTATTCATCAATTGTACTGCAGTCATATAAATCTGATCTACATCAGGTCGTTCTTCTCTATCTACTTTTATACAAATAAAATTATCATTCATTACTTTAGCTACTGCCGAATCTTCAAAACTTTCATGTTCCATTACATGACACCAATGGCAAGCTGAATACCCAATACTAATAAGTAATAACTTATCTTCCTTTTTTGCTTTTGCTAGAGTTTCTTCATTCCATGGGTGCCAGTTTACTGGATTATGAGCATGTTGCAGTAAATATGGACTTGTTTCGTTTACAAGGGAGTTAGTATATTTATGTTCTTCAGTCATATCATTTTTTTCATGTTGACTATTACAAGAGGTTGTAAAAAAAAGTAAGGACCCTATAATAATAAGATAACGCATTTTATAGATTAATGTTCTTTAGCATAATTTTCAAAAAAGTGAGAGATTGTTTCAATTCCTTTTAGGTAATTAAAAATACCATAATGCTCATTGGGAGAATGAATTGCATCCGAATCCAAACCAAAACCAAGCAAAATAGATTTAACACCTAATTCAGCCTCAAACAAAGCCACAATAGGGATAGATCCTCCGCTTTTAACGGGGACAGGTTTTTTACCGTATGTAGTTTCCATAGCCTTGCTTGCCGCAACATAAGCAGGAATATCAGTAGGAGAAACATAAGGTTCTCCACCATGATGAGGAGTAACGGTTACGCTTACACTTTTGGGTGCTATACTTTTAAAGTAGTTAGTAAATAATGTAGTAATTTCTTCATCAGATTGATTAGGAACCAATCGCATAGAAATTTTTGCATAGGCTTTAGAAGCAATTACTGTTTTTGCTCCTTCACCCGTATATCCTCCCCAAATTCCGTTTACATCTAAAGTTGGGCGAATTCCAGTACGCTCCATTGTTGTGTATCCTTCTTCCCCATGAACATCCGATAAGTCCAATGCTTTTTTGTATTTATCTAATGAGAAAGGGGCGCGTGCAATATCTTCTCTTTCTTCTGCTGAAAGTTCCACTACATTATCATAAAATTTTGGAATTGCAATATGATTATTTTCATCTTTCATTTTTGAAATCATTTCACATAAAATATTGATAGGATTCGCAACTGCTCCTCCGTATAATCCTGAATGTAAGTCTCTATTTGGGCCTGTAACTTCTACCTCCAAATAGCTCAGCCCTTTCAGTCCAGTTGTGATGGACGGTGTATCGTTTGCAATAATTCCAGTATCTGAAATTAAGATGGCGTCACATTTTAATCTTTCTTTATTTGCTTTTACAAAAACACCTAAATTTTCAGAACCTACTTCTTCCTCTCCTTCAATCATGAACTTTACATTACACGGTAACGTATTTGTATTCATCATCAATTCAAAGGCCTTTACATGCATGTAAAACTGTCCCTTATCATCACACGCACCTCTTGCAAAAATTGCTCCTTCAGGGTGAATGTCTGTTTTTTTAACAACTGGCTCAAATGGTCCGCTAGTCCATAACTCTAATGGGTCGGCAGGTTGTACATCATAATGTCCGTAAACCAAAACAGTTGGTAAATTGGCATCAATAATTTTTTCTCCATAAACAATAGGGTAACCTTCCGTTTTACAAATTTCAATATTATCTGCTCCTGCATCTGTCATTGCTTTTGCTACTACATCAGCACAGTTTAATACATCTGTTTTGTAAGCTGGGTCTGCAGAAATTGAAGGTATTTTTAATAGTTCAATCAGTTCATTTATGAATCTGTCTTTATGCTTGTTTATATAATTATTAATGTGTTCCATTTGTTTATTTTATTAAAATATTTCCTGTCATTTCTTCAGGAGTTTCAACTCCCATTATTTTTAAAATTGTAGGAGCAATATCTCCTAACTTTCCGTCTTCTATTTTTTCAAATCCTGTATTAATTGCAAAACAAGGAACAGGGTTGGTGCTGTGTGCAGTGTTTGGTGTTCCATCAGGGTTAATAGAGAAATCTGCATTTCCATGGTCAGCAATAATTATAAAAGCATAGTTGTTTTTTAATCCTGCTTCCACCACTTTTTTTGCGCAATTATCTACTGTTTCCACCGCTTTTATAATTGCATTATAATCTCCAGTATGCCCTACCATATCCGGATTTGCAAAGTTCAGGCATACAAAATCTGTTTCTCCTTTATCTAATTCTTCTACAATAGTTGAGGTAACTTCAAGAGCACTCATTTCTGGTTTTAAGTCGTAAGTTGCCACTTTTGGAGAATTTACCATCAATCTTTTTTCTCCAATAAATTCTTTCTCTCTTCCTCCTGAAAAGAAGAATGTAACATGAGGATATTTCTCTGTTTCTGCAATACGGATTTGAGTTTTATTATTTTCTTCTAAAACCTCTCCCAAAGTATTTTTGATGTTTTCCTTATCGTAAATTACATTTACATTTTTATAAGTGTCATCATAATTGGTCATGGTAGTATAGTGCAGATCCAAAGTATTCATCTCAAAATCTGGCATATTTTTTTGAGTAAGAACAGTTGTAATTTCTCTACATCTATCCGTTCTGAAATTAAAGCAAATTACGGCGTCATTTTCTTTTATTATTGCAATTGGATTATCGTTTTTGTCAACAGAAACAATTGGTTTTATAAACTCATCTGTTACTCCAATATTGTAAGAGTCCTGAATGCTCTTAGTAAGGTTCTGAGAAGAATCTCCCTTTCCTTTAGTCAGTAAATCGTAAGAGAGTTTTACTCTTTCCCATCTTTTATCTCTGTCCATTGCGTAATATCTTCCGCAAATTGATGCGATTTTTGCTCCAAATAAATTCTTCTCTAATTTCTGAATAAATCCTTTTCCGCTTTTCGAATCACAATCCCTGCCATCTGTAAAGGCATGAATAAAAACTTTTTGAGTCCCTTCTTTTTGAGCCAATTCACACAATTTATACAAATGATTTTGGTGAGAGTGAATGCCACCATCAGAAACTAAACCGATTAGATGAAGTGTCGTATTATTTTCCTTTGCATAAGTAAATGATTTTTTCAGATTTTCTTGATCTGCAATAGAGTTAGTTTCACAAGCAAGATTAATTTTAGCTAAATCCTGATAAACAATTCTCCCTGCACCAATATTGAGGTGTCCAACTTCTGAATTCCCCATTTGCCCTTTTGGTAATCCAACATGCTCCCCAAAAGTCTTCAGTTCG
>JABHQB010000080.1 GCA_018695965.1 Flavobacteriales bacterium
CTTAGTAGATTGATTAGCGGTGCAAAAAGCGGAGCAATTTTAAGTTTGAAAGCTTGCTGTAATCATGTAAATAGGTGTTAGGTTGTAATCTTGCTACCCCGACTTTTTTCTCTTCATATTTCCATAATTTTCTGTATTATTGTAGTATGAAAAAACTATTACTACTATTACTATGTGTGCCTTTGATTGGATTTGGTCAGAACCCTAATTATTCAGAGGATATTGCTCCTATTATTTATAATAAATGTCTTCAATGTCATCATAATGGAGGTATTTCTACATTATCTTTAGAAACATATTCATCAGCTGTTTTTAATTCTGGAATGATACAACATGTAACTTCTAGTGGAGAAATGCCTCCATGGCCACCAGATACCTTATATCAAAATTATGCTTATGAGAATACATTGACGACTGATGAAATATCAAGTATAACAGACTGGATATCAAATGGTTCTCCACTTGGAGACACTTCTCTATTGCCAATAATGCCAACATTTTCTAATTCCTCACAATTTGGAACTCCTGATTTAGAACTACAGATTCCAACATACGCAAGTACTGCAACATCAAATTCAGATGACTATGTATGTTTTTCAATTCCAACAGGATTTACAACAAATAAGAAAATTAAAGCTATTGAGGTTATACCTGGAAATATACAAATTGTTCATCATGTGTTATTAAGTATTGATCTTTCTCCAAGTTCTTCAATTACAACTACACCAAATTGTATGGGACCAACAGGAAAAATGATTTATGCTTATGCTCCAGGATCAGTTCCATTAGAGTATCCTCAGGATATTAACTCAATATTTGGGGTAGAATTACCTGCAAACTCCAGTATTAGTTTGGGTATGCATTATCCAGAAGGTAGTTATGGACAGTTAGATAGCACAAAAGTTAGGTTCTATTTTTATCCTGATACTGCTAATATTAGGGAAATATCTACTGATTTTTTAATTCAAAACTTTACTTTTTATTTACCTCCTAATCAGATTACAGAAGTGAGTGAAACTTTTGGACCTACAGCAGAAGATCTTTCTATGATGTCAGTTTTTCCTCATATGCATCTTTTGGGAAAAGATATGGAATGTTATGCTGTAACACCAAATAATGACACTATAAACTTAATAAGGATCAATAATTGGGATTTTGAATGGCAAGGATTCTATTTTTTCAAAAAGTTTATTAAAATTCCGAATGGAAGTATGATTTATGCTAAAGGAAATTATGATAATACAATTAGCGCTTCTAATCCAAATCCGATTCCTGTAACTGCTGGTCTTAATACTGAAGATGAGATGTTTATTTTCCTATTCCAGTTTTTACCTTATCAACTTGGTGATGAAAATATTTTTATTGATAGTACATTTATTTCTACTAATATTGATAAAACTAATATATACAATTCTAATAATCGTAAAATAATTAAGATAGTTGATATCCTTGGAAGAGATATGCCACATCCAATGCCAAACAATCCTTATTTTATAATTTATGATGATGGAATAATAGAAAAGAAGATAATTATTGAATAAAAAACACTAAAATTATGGCAATAAGAAAAAGTAAAGAAAAAAAATTACAAGTTCAAGACACTCTTGAAAATGTAAGAGAAAAATCTATGTCTGCATTAAATCAAGGAGGATTTAAGAAAATTGAGAATAATGACAATTTAAATCAGATTAGAGCTAAATTTAATAATTTCTTTGTCGTTGGCAATATAGAGATCATATTTGCTAAAAATGATGATGGAGTAGATATTAATTTAAAATCTACAGCTAATGCTGATAATATTTTCGCATTGTTTTCATCACCTAATGATAAAATAATGAAATCTTTTACCGATAATTATTAAGTTTGTATTAGTAGATTGATTAGCGGTGCAAAAAGCGGAGCAAATTTTAGTTTGAAAACTTGCTGTAATCATGTAAATAGGTGTTAGGTTGTAATACTGCTACCCCGACTTATTTCTCTTGATGTTTCACATAATTTTTCTGTATTATTGTAGTATGAAAAAACTATTACTACTATTACTATGTGTGCCTTTGATTGGATGGTCTCATGATGTTTCGGAATCAACAGTTAAGGATATGATTGATGCGTCATTAATTGATTTTATTTATTTTGGTGCAGAACATATGGTTACAGGATATGATCATATCTTATTCTTAATTGGAGTAGTATTTTTTCTTTCAAATTATTTTGATATTTTTAAATTTATAACTGCTTTTACAATTGCTCATTGTATCACTCTTGTTTTTGCCACTTTTTATGGAATTACAGCTAATGCTTATTTAATTGATGCTGTTATTGCGTTTAGTGTTATTTATAAGGGATTTGAGAATCTAGATGGATTTAAAAAGTATTTTTCTTTTAATCCTCCCAATTTAATTTTAATGGTTTTTATATTTGGATTAATTCATGGATTTGGTTTATCAACAAGATTACAAGAAGTATCAGTTTCTTCAGACATTAATTTGTCTTTATATCAAATACTATCTTTTAATGTAGGAGTGGAATTTGGTCAAATAGCAGTATTAGTAATAGTTTTTCTATTACTTTCAATTATTAGAGGAAAAATATTTAATAAGATATCAAAAATTTTAAATTGGATATTAGTTGTATCAGGTGTCTTTTTATTAGTTTATCAACTTAATGGATATTTTACTGATCATAATCATAAAGAAGATCATAAGTATGAAGAAGATCATATTCATGATGAAAACCATACGCATGATGATGACCATACACATGATGGAGATCATACACATGATGAAGATCATACGCATGATGAAGATCATACGCATGATGAAGACCATAATCATGATGAAGACCATCCTCATAATCATGAACAAGATCATAAACATGAAGAGGGTCATGTGCATGATCATACTCATTAATAAAGTTCTTCTAATTAATTTCTATTAATAAAACCTTATTAAACATCTATATTACTTCTGAATTTTCCATAAATTCGCAAACTGAACAATAATCTTAAATAAAAATTAATGAGAGAAGTAGTAATCGTATCAGCAGTTAGAACACCTATGGGAAGTTTTGGAGGTTCTTTGTCTTCAGTGTCAGCAACAAAACTTGCTGCTACAGCTATAAAAGGAGCTGTGGAAAAAGCAGGAATAAAATCAGAAATGGTTCAAGAAGTATTTATGGGTAATGTTTTACAAGCAAATATTGGTCAAGCTCCTGCAAGGCAAGCTGCTAAGTTTGCCGGATTAGCAAATGACGTTCCTTGTACTACGGTAAATAAGGTTTGTTCTTCAGGAATGAAGTCAATAATGTTAGCTACTCAAACCATAAAGGCCGGAGATAATGATATTGTAATTGCTGGTGGTATGGAAAATATGTCGGCTGTACCACATTATTTGGACAAAGGTAGAAACGGACAGAAATTAGGAGATATGAAACTAATTGATGGTCTGATAAAAGATGGACTTACAGATGTATATAATAAGGTACATATGGGGAATTGTGCAGAGATTTGTGCAAAGGATATGAATATTACAAGAGAAGAGCAAGATGCATTTGCTATTGAATCTTATACTAGATCTGCAAAATCTTGGGAAGAAGGAAGATTTAATAATGAGATTGTTCCTGTATCAGTACCTCAAAGAAGAGGA
>JABHQB010000081.1 GCA_018695965.1 Flavobacteriales bacterium
ATAAATGCAAATACTTGGAAGAACGATTTTTATAATCCACAATGGGATTTTGGTTTTGGTTTGAGTTATACCACATTTGAATATTCTAATATGCAAATAACTAATAAGACATTATCCTCAGAAAATACATTATTAGTTTCAGTAGATGTAACAAATTCTGGGAAGATGAAAGGGAAAGAAGTAGTACAGTTATATGTTAGAGATCATTTTGCTAGCATTTCTCCCTCACTAAGAAAGCTAAAAAGATTTACAAAGATTGAATTAGAACCATCAGAAAAAAGAACTGTAGCGTTCACTATTGGTATTGAGGATTTAAAATTTTATGGGAAGGAAAATAAATGGATAGTAGAGGAAGGAAAATTTAGTTTAATGATTAATAGTCTTTCCAAAGATTTTAATTTTAAAAGATAATGGACTCAGGAGGAATATATAAAGTAATCTTATTGATGATATTTTACATTATATCTGTTCCTTTTCTGTCTTTTTCACAAGATAATTCTAATAGTATTTCTTTTCAAAGTACACCAATTACTATTAAAGATCCAATTTCAAATATAAGGATGGGTGGATACTTTAGATTTTTAGGGTATGTACGTAACTTTCAAGAGATGTATGATTTTGATGTTCCTAATTATTATTCTGGAGAATATCCTCAATCTACAACAATTGGCATAGGTACTGGATATCGTGAGCCCATGATGATGCTCTCAATTTCAGGAAAAGCAAATAAGAATGTTAATATTGGTACTGACTTAATGTTAAATAGTCCTTTTAACGGAACCTTTGATAATAATAGTGTAGCAATGTATCTTGGGACAAATTTATACTCAACAATTAACTCTGATTATGGAAAATTTGGAGTACATGCTGGAGGGATAAAATGGTACAGGCAAAGTAAACTTACTGTTTGGGCGGAAGAAGGATATTTAAGACATAGTCTTTTTGAACGTGCTCCATATGATCCATTAAGCAAAGAGGTGTCAGAGAGATACAGTAAATATTACGACAAAGGCTCTATCTCACAGGATTTACGATTTGGAAATGTTGCTTTTCAAGGAGTTACTCTTACAGGTTCAGGAATTGACGGACCTTCCTCTTCTACATTTTCATTTCAATCTATTATAGGAAAAACTCAACATAATATTGGCGAGATAGTATCTTATGGAAAAGATGATTATTCTACAGGATTTAGATTAAATAATGATATAGGTAATGGCTCAAATTTTGCACTTAATTATTTTACTTCTATAGCCGCAACAGACTCAGTAAAAAATAATTTCAGACAATTTTCTATTCAATCATTAGAGTTTAACTTTAAACTAAAAAAATTAAGATTTACAGGTGAAGGAGGAATAGGAAGTTACGAAAGTCATATTACTGAAAAAGAATCAGGGGAGATGTTGGTAATAAATTTAGATATACCAAAAGAATATTCTTGGATTCCTTTTAAGTTACAATATTCTAGAATTGCTCCTGAAGCAGTAAATGTAAATTCCTCATTTAAAAACACTTCTGTAGTTGAGCTTGTGCATTCTGCAATAGTAGAAGAAGGCGCAGATGCAACTATAATGTCATCTTTTGGAGGACCAATAAATAATTTAGGATATTTAGCTAATAATAGAGAAGGATTTAGTTTAAATACAGAATTTAAAATTGGAGATTTGTTTGTCTCTGGCGGATTTGGGTTTTATTCTGAACTAGAAAGAATAAATGCTAACTTCTCTTATAGTCATAATACAAATGGACTCATGTTATCTAGGATATCTTATTTTAGTTCAGGATACGGACCATACAAACAATTCAATTCATACTATAGAGGAGTTTTCGAAAATGTTAGTGTTTCTGATAGTATATATGTAAATGATAGCACATTAATTTCAAGTGGATATCTTGATACAAATGGTTTACCTCTTTTTGATAAATTCTACTGCTCCTCAGACTTACATTTAAAATATAAAACAAGAGTATTTGGGAAGAATTTATATTTATTTTCTCTGACAAATTACAATACAGCACAGGATTTCTTCAGTATATTACCTGTTACAAATTCATCAGCATTTATTAGACATTTTAATCAACAATTCGATTTGTGTTATGAGTTAAATAAGACAACATCATTTGTTTGTAAATACGGATTAGAAAGAGTTTTAGGAAATAAGTATACAGATATTGATGATACTGATCCATATCCTACTGACAATACTTGGGGAGTTACTGAAGATTATATTCCTTCTTATAAACCTAGAAATCAATTTGGTGATCTTCTTGGTTTTGGATTTGATATTAAATTAAATGATGGAGCATATTTATTTTTAAGGCATGCTGCCTTCCATTATTATGATAATAATTTTTCGGCAACCAATATTAAGGGAACTGAAACTACTTTAGAACTAAAAATTAATTTCTGATGAAAAATATATATTTATACTACCTGTCTTTCTTTATGTTATTTCCAATACTAGGGCAATCACAAGTTAAATCAAAACTTTGGTATGATGGTAATGCTAGAGTTATGTACAATAGGGATGCGTTAGAAGGAACTCTAAAAGAAACGGACACTGTATCAACAAGAAGTAATGGAGGAGGTTTTACTATTCTAGATTTAGGGTTTCATTTTACTCCAGTTGACGACATTGAAATTGCCTCTGAAATAAGATTAAAAAATGATTTTGGAGGAATGTGGGGAAATAAGAGTGTTGTTGAATTAAGAAGATTGTCTGCAAAAGGAGTTGTAAATAATAAGATTGCATTTAGTGTTGGAGATATATATTTAAAACAAACTAAGTTTACTTTATATAATTATGAGCAAGAATTATCAGAATATGAACCTTCCGTCTTTAGATTTTACAGAGATTTTGTAAATTATGAAAATTATTATCAGTCTAATTATTGGAGATTACAAGGAGTTCAAACTAATTTTTCTTATAATATGTATAATTTTATTGAGCAGCTAGATTTTGATGGTTTTGCTGCAAGAGTTAGGGGTCAAGAGTGGATGGGAAAACCAGAATTATTAATGATTGGAGGCTCAGCAGTTATTAAGTCAAGCAATAACTTAAATTTAGGGTCACATTATGTAAATACCTTTGAAATATTATCTTCTAGTAATAGCTCAGTTACTTACTATAATCCAGTTCTAAATACTCAACTTTCCTATTCTGGGACATTAAAAGATAAACCATATAAGGTGTTATTGGAAGGAGGGTTTTCAAAAAGAGGATGGGATGGAGATTCATTAGCTCCTGAGATAAAAGGTAATTTTATGGAAGCGTCAATACACTCAAAAAGTAAAAAAGGAGAGATTAATCTAGGATTCCGATATGTTGACACTGATTTTAGAAGTACAGGAGCTCAAACTAGAAGGATTAATTATAATAACTCAACTACAACTTATCCTTATTATTCTAATAATTATACTCAAAGAAAAGTGAGCTTAATAGATATGATGTCTGACCCAAATATCTATAATCAGAATTTATCTACTTCACTAATGAACTATAATCCAATGTATAGTTCAATTTCTCCTTATGGTAACGCTACTCCAAACAGAATTGGACTAACAGCTGATATTGATAATTTTAATTTAACGGACTATCTAAGTGCTAAAGTTCAAACACAATATTTTTCAGAGATTATCGGTCAAGGTACAACTAATAAGAGAAGTTTTAATAAATCTACTTTACATTCTTTACTTTCTTTAGATAAATTATTGTCTCTTAAAAACAGTTTTGATATTGAAGGAAGTATAAATATTGAAACTGTAAAAAGAGGTGGTGATGATTTTGAGAAGATTAATCTTAACAGTATTTTATATAGTGGATCAATTTCATATGAGTTGATGAAGAATCTTAAAATAATTGCTGGAGCTAAAATGTTTTATGCAGAAGGGAATGAGTTTATTGCTGAAAGAGATATATATGATCAGATTAATGATTTTGAGGATATTAATTACGATAGTAAAGAGACTATATTAATAGCTGGGATCCAACATCATTTCACAGAAGATATTTATTTTACTATGCAGTACAATCAATTTAATGTTTTAGACAAAACAAATACCTATGATGAATTTTCTTTAGGTAGACTAATCTTTATGTTTAATATGAATTTATAATATTATGAAAAACTTAAAATTCCTTTTACTTACTCTACCTTTCTTTTTCACCTCTTGTGAGAAAGATAAGATAGAAGGACCTAATTTAAATGATATGTACGGAGAATTAACTATTATTGAATCTTTAAATGTAATTGGCGATAGTGCTGATTTTAGTGTTGGTGACAACATGTATTTCACAGCATCTTTCTCAAAGCAAGTTGATTGGAAGATAAAAATAGAGGGATTAAATTCCGGATCTGTAAAGATTATTTCCGGAAAATCAAATGATATTAATCAATTAAACTCTACATGGGATGGAGGCTCTACACATTTACCTTTCTTTATATCTGAAGATTGTGATATTCAGTTGACTTTTGAGATGTATGATGACACTATTTATAGACAGTTAAATATTCAAGGAGAAAAAGAATATAATAATGAAAACACAGTATTAATTACTGACTTTGAAAATGGATTTAATCCTAATTTTACTGGATTTTTTAATGCGGGATGTACTAAGGCTTTAACAAATGGTGGTGCAGGTCAAGGTGTTAAATTTTTACAACAGTTTGGAACATGTGATTGGGATTGGTTAATTGGATATGTTGATTACTACTCAACATACTGGTATGATCAAAATGAGCTAGTAAACAATCCAAGTCAGGTATATTTTAATATAATGATAAATGGTGATAGCACTATTTCTCAAGCATCTAATGTGCCAAATTCATTATTTAAGATAGAATTTTATGAGGATGAAAATGGAGATGGATATTATGATGCAAATACTGAAGACAGGTACGATTATGAGTTTGATGTAGACTGGAATGGATGGAGAATGGTTTCATTTTGTTATAATGATGTAGATAAATTAGTTCTGGCCACTAGTGGAGGAAATGCTGTTAGAAATCCATCAAAGATATCTAATGTTCGGACTTTACTTCTTGCAAATCCAGCATCTGGTTTTGCTAAAGCAGACGTAGATTTTTTAATTTGGAGTTTTGGTTCATCAATTTTAAATTAATTGATGTATAAGTTTTTAATCATATTGATATTCTTCTTTTCATGTTCAAACATGAAAGAAATTACTTTATATGAGAATCCTCCTGCTATTTGTGATGTTAATTCCTTAAATGGATTTACTTCTACTGAGATTTTCAGTAAAGGGGGTACAGATGAGGTCTGGGGAAATAAGGAAGAACGCTGTAATCCATTTAGCTTTTCATCTTTAGACGCTTCAATGAATTATAATGAAAACACAATAGATAAATCACAACTAGATATAGAAGATGAAGATGTAAATATTTCACTATCTATTAATGAAGTTGAAATTTCAGAAAAGAAAAGTATTAAAAAGAATTCACTTCATATTAAAACAGATATGGATTCACATTGTGAATGGATCGGTATGGGGATTGGATGGGATGGATGGCAAGGAAAAGATATAAGTACTATTCTAGATAATGCTGCAATTGAATTTATGGCTAGAGTTGATGGATCCCCAATTTATAATATTCCGATAGTGTTTGTTTTAGAAGATTACGGAGATAATCAATGCTACACAACGGCAAATTATTTAGGTATTGATGGAGGAAAAATCACAAACAATTGGACTAAAGTTATTGTTCCTTTATCTACTTTTTCTTATGAAACTAACAGTATTGACCTTACTAATATAAAACAATTGTTATTGCAGTGTTATGATAAGGTTGATATTTATATAGATAATATCAGAATCATTCCACATGTTCATAGATATAAAAGAATGAATCCCAACCTTATAGTGAAAGACTCTGTTCTGCCAATTGATATTTTTTCTGAGAATTTAAAGTCTAGCTTTGGGATTAATGAAAAATATTGCAAAAATATTATTCTAAATTCGGAAAAAAGTTATGATGAT
>JABHQB010000082.1 GCA_018695965.1 Flavobacteriales bacterium
ATCATCAGGATGAGCTCCAAATGCTAAAATATCTAACTTCATTTTTTGTTGTTATTTAGTTTAGCTAAAATAGCAATAATAATAACTATTAAAACTGAAACCCAGACAGACATTGGAATACTAACTTTATCTCCTGCTGCGTAAGAGTGTAATCCAGATAACAAATAATTTACTCCAAAATAGGTCATCAAAACGCTATAAACCCCTATAACAGAAGCTAAATTAAATGTATACTTTCCTTGAAGACCCGGAACAAATCTCATGTGTAGTATAAAAGCGTAAACTAAAATACTTACAAGTGCCCACGTTTCTTTAGGATCCCAACCCCAATATCTACCCCATGATTCGTTAGCCCAAACACCTCCTAAGAATGTGCCAATTGTAAGCATAAACAAACCTATTATAAGAGTTTTTTCATTAATAATAGTTAGTTCTGAAATTTTCGAGTTAATTATTTCTTTATTCTTATTAGATTTAAATATCATTAGAATTAAAGATAACAATCCTAAGAACCCCCCCATAATTAAGAATCCATATGATGATACAATTACAGAAACATGAATCATGAGCCAATATGAATTTAATACAGGAACAACATTTGTTATAGTTGGATCTAAATAACTTATCCAGGTAAAGAGTAATAACATTGAAGAAACTAAAGTTGTAGCAGATAAAGTTAAATCAGATTTTCTGCTAAATATTAACCCCGCTAACATGGTTGCCCATACTGTATAAATCATTGCCTCATAACCATTAGTCCAAGGTGCATGATTCGAAATAATCCATCTAGCAATAAGTCCTAGAGTATGAATAAAAATACCTGAAATAATTATCCATTTAATAATTCTAATACTCTTATTGATCCACTTATTATTATAGAACATCTGAAAGATAAGTAAAATAAGAGATATTAATCCACTAAAGAAATAAAAGTAAAATAATTTATGAAATACATTTAATTTATTATATATAATTTCCAAATCTAATTTCCATTTTGAAGGGATTAGATCACCCCCATTATCTATTTGATATTCCTGTAAAAAACTTAGAATACTATCTGCTGTTTGGCAATCATTTTCTTTGTACGATAATTTTAAATAATGAATATAAAGTTTGACAAAATCAGGAGAATGTTTAGAAAAATCATTTTGTATTTCTGAAGGGAATTCTGAAACAATTTTAAATATCTGATCTTGAGTTTTATTATGAAATATTAATTCATTTAATTTCTTAAAATTATTTGTATCTAATTCTAATCTTTTCTTCCATTTTTTATTTCCTTCTACTGGAAATATAGTTAATGATGAATTTTCTATTTGTGTTGATTTTAAAGAATAGAAAATATTTATACGTTCCCATAATTTCAGGAGTTCTTTTTCCCTCTTACTTCTCTCTGATTCTGCTTTGTTAAAAGCAGATGATGTTTCCTCATAATATACATACCTATCATCATTACTCAATAATGAATTAAAAGAGACTAAATCATCTTCAGAATTTAATTCTGTAAGAATTTGCTCGTTTTGAATCTTCAACAAAGGAATATTAGACCAAATTTCAGGATAACAAATTATCCCTAATAATACTTGTGATGGTGTTTGATTGTATATTTTTTCAGACCTAGAAATCTTTCTTATAATCTCTGATGAGAAAGTTGACATAGGTTTTGTTCTTCCATCATGCTGTATTAATAATCTCTCAAATTTTTCAGAATGACCTTCATTGATCTTATATTTTTCTATCGAGTCCAGATAATTATGATTAGATTGAGAAAAACTACTAAACGAGAACAGGGAGAATAGAATAATTAATGTTGATTTTGTAAGTTTATTTAATTTCTTAGACAGAGCATTAAACCTAGTCTTCTTAAAGACAAAACTTAAAATCATACCGAGCAACATTAATGAGTATCCTACATAAGTAATCAAAGTCCCCCACCAATCATGATTAACAGAAAGTCCAGTCCATTGAGGATTTTTAGTTTCTGTATCAATATTAGATTGATAAAATCTAAAACCTCTGTAATTCAAGATATTATTCATAAATATTCTAAAAGGAAATATATTATCTCCATCAATAACTGTTACTTGTGAAGCATAAGAAGATGGGTTTTCGCTTCCTGGATACTTATCTACCTCCGCACTATCTAGTCTTACACTAAAAGGTAATGTGTAATATTTAGGACCATAAGAAAGTGTAAAATATAAATCTTCTAATTTGAACTTGGTAAAACTTGGAGGAATTCCTTTCCTTCCTCTAAGGTTTACTTTCTTTGTTTTATTACCAACTTTTACTTCTAATGATAACTCATCTATTGTTCTGTTAGGATTGTTACCAGAATTGTCCATATTGTCTGACATAGAATAACTAACGGTATCTTGATTGTAACAAAAATCTCCAAACATATATTTATTACCATTTATATCTAGTAAGGACATTTTCTTGATCTCAAATTCAGTTCCACTCATAAAAATTACTGGCTCACCAGTTGGAGGCATAGTAGACACAGAGATGTTATAATCAGAAACACAGCTAACTCTATCGTTTTCAACAATAAAATTTACTGAAGAACGCTGTATATTGTTTACTGTAAAGTTGACATCTTTAAATCTTACTTCTTTTTCGAAAAGAATATCTTTGTGTAGAAACTCATTTACAGAGAGATCTGTTCCTTTCTTTTCTGAATTAGAGGAAGAAGATAAGGTTATTCCTGATATCTCTTTAGAAACCGAATCTTTTAGGTTAGTCTTAAAATCAGAGTAAGATATAGAGAAATTGTTTTTCAAATCAGAATTAGAAACTGAAAAATAATTAGAAAATAAATTTTTCAAAATTGGAGTATGGTCAAACTTCTTTGTAATTCCTGATAAGTACATGTTTTTGTCTAATGAATATTGATTATCTTTATCATGTACTTTAATCTGAAGGAATACACCATCAGATATAAATGTATTTTTACTTTCTCCTTTATTTATTTGCATCATCCCTTCATATCCAGTATACCTTGTAATTGCCGCACCTAAAAGAATTAAAATAAAAGATAAATGAAAGGTAAGTATCGCTAACTTCTCTTTCCTGAAAACTTTGTGCTTAATCATGTTTAGAATTAAACTTATTCCAAGAATAATTAGTAAAATCTCAAACCACCAGGTATTATAAATTAAAGCCTTAGCAGAATCTGTTCCAAAATCATTTTCAATAAAAGTTGCGTATCCAATTGAAAATGCAAAAATCAGTAATAATAACACTACAAATTTCATGGAAGAAAAGAATTTAATAAATCTATCTATCATAGTTATTTTGTTTGTGCAAAATTATAACTTTGTTTTTGATAAATTAATAAAAACATTAATATTATATATCTTGAAAATTACTTTTATTGGAAGTGGAAATTTAGCTTGGTATTTATCAGATACTTTACAAGAAAATGGTCATGAAATAGTTGAAATATGGAGTAGATCTGAAAGAAACGCAAGATTATTAGCTTCAAAATTGAATTGTAATATTATTTCACGTTTAAATGATTTAGATAATACAGATCTAATCATCATATCTGTAAAAGATGATGTTATCGTAGAAGTATTAAACAAAATTAAAGTATCTAACGCTCCAATAGTACATACTTCTGGAAGTGTTGGAGCAGATGTTTTTAAGAATAGAGAAAATTTTGGAGTGTTCTACCCTATTCAGAGTTTCAATAAAAATATTGACATTAATTTTAATGAGACACCTATTTGCATTGAAGCAAATAATTCTGAATTAGAAAAAAAACTAATAATTCTTGCAAAGTCAATCTCTAACTCTGTACATCTTTTAAACTCCAAACAAAGAGAACAATTACATATTGCAGCTGTTTTTTCATCAAATTTTACAAATCATATGATGTCAATTTCAGAAGAAATATTAAACTCAAATAAAATGAGTTTTGATTTATTAAAACCACTCATCAAAAATACTTTTGAAAAGATTAAGAATAATCCTCCAAAAGATGTGCAAACTGGACCAGCAATAAGAGAAGATTATTTAATTATTAAAAAACATCTGGAATCACTTGAAGAATATGATGATTTGAAAACAATTTACTCCAAGATTTCTAATCATATTATTAGTAATAATTTTAATGAATAGATTTTTTTATTTCTTAAAATTAATAAGGATAAATAACTTATTACTAATTGCTTTAATACAAGTATTATTCAAAAAGATTAGACTTTTCAAATATTTATATAATTTCCTTTTCCTTTTGTATATTTGCTAATTATTAAAAACCTTATGAAAAAATATAATTTATATAATTTTATATTCATTTTTATTCTTAGTATTACTTTTTCTTGTACTCCAATGAAAAAAATAACTTACCTTAATGATGGTGTAGAAAGTGAATGGGATTTAGGAACTACTCCTTCTAAACATTCTTTAGAAGTAGGAGATATCCTTGTTGTAAAAGTATTAAGTCTTGATGAAGAAACAACTAATTTTTTTAATGTTGAAAATAATGTAAATTCAGCAAATTCAGGTATAACCTCTGCAAATATTTATCTAAATGGTTTTACTGTAAATCAGGACGGAATTATTGAAATACCATATATTGGAGAAGTGTATGTTCTGAACCAAACTATAGATCAAGCAAAAAAATCAATAGAAGAGAAAGTTGATGTGTATTTTAAAGAATATACAGTGATTTGTAAATTAGGGAACTTTAATATTACCGTACTTGGTGAAATTTATAGACCAAATACCTTCCCTATTTACAAAGATAATATATCAATTTTTGAGGCAATAGCTCTTTCTGGAGGCATTACAGATTATGGAGATCTCACAAAAGTAAAACTTATTAGAAACTTAAACAAAAAGAAATCAGTGCATCAACTAGATTTAACTAAAAAAGATATAATTAATTCTGAATTTTACTACCTTAGAAATAATGATTTAGTTTATGTAGAACCTTTAAAATACAGAGGTTTTAGAAAATCTCAATCTCAAATGTTACTTTCAGCTATAACTACAGTTGCAGTAGTTGTAAATGTCTATTTAAAATTTACTGAATAAAAAATGTCTGAATTAGAAAACATCTCCGATTCTTCTGAAAGAAAGATTGATATTAAGGAGCTAATAAGAAAATTTACAGGATATTGGTACTACTTTTTGATTTCTGTTTTGATTTGCTTATTTCTTGCTTTTTTATATAATAGATATAATAGAAACATCTATAAAGTTTATACATATATTCTAATAGAGGATGAAAAAAATCAGGCTGATGAAGTTTTTGAACTTGAGGATATGTTTGGTAATAATGCTAATTTAGAAAACCAAAAAGCTATTCTGAAATCACACACATTAGCAAAAAAAACCATTCAAGAAATGGATATTCAGGTCTCCTGTTTTCAATATGGAAAAATAAAAAAAGTCAATCTTTATAAGAAAAGTCCCTTTTATGTTTATTTTGATGAAAACTACAATCAACTATCTGGAGTAGAATTTTTTATTAATTTAAAAAACAAAGAAGAGTTTGAACTTGAATACAAGTGTGAAAATAAGAATATATACAATATAAAAACCAACAAAAAAACTAACAAAAAAATATCTGATAATTATCGAAAAAGTCACAAATTTAATGAATGGATTGATACTGATTTTATGAGGTTGAAAATTGTAAAAGACACAAGTGTGTTTAATTATTTAGATATAAATAATATTAATGAATACTCTTTTATCCTTCATTCCCTAGATAAATTAGCTGCTAACTATGTTCAAAATTTAAAAGTATCTCCTCTTAGTAAAGAAAGTACTGTATTGGAACTAAGAATGGATGGATATACAAGAAATAAGAATGTTGATTACTTAAATACTTTATCCAAATTATATTTAGAGGATGAATTAGCAGATAAGAATGAATTTGCTACACATACTCTATTATATATAGAAGGAGAATTAAGTGAAGCTGAAGACACTCTTGTTATGTTTGAGAACCAATTAAAAGAATTTAAGCAGAATAACCTTGAACTAGACATAGCCACTAAAGACTTTGGGACTTTTAAACAGAAACTAGATGTAGAAGAAAAGTATCAGAAAATAAGAGATCAATTAAGATATTATAACTCTTTATTAAATTATGTTAAATCTGACTATATTGAAAAAGAGACAAATGAAAAAACACATACATTATCTCCAACCTCAATTGGAATATTAAATCCAGAATTAAATGCATTAATAATTAAATTAATGGAATTAAATTCTAAAAAGAAAGGACTGGAGCTTTCTATTGAAAAAGGTCATCCAAAATATCAAGCTATACTTTCTGATATTTCCTTCACAAAACAAAGTATTATTGAAAATGTTACAAATTTAATATCAAGCACAAAAACTATTGAAAAAGATCTTAAATCAAGGATTTTGACAACTGACAATCAAATAGAGAAACTTCCAGAAGCTGAACAGGAATTATGGAAGATCACAAGAAATATAGATCATTATAAAACCTTTGTAAATTATTTAACTGATAAAAAATTAAATACTAATATTCTAATAGAAGGAACAACATCAGATCATAAAATTATTGATTCAGCTATGGGGCCTGAAATCCCTCTTTCACCTAACAGAAAACTCAATTTACTCTTTGCTCTTATTCTAGGAGTTGGTATACCTGTAATTATTATCTCATTAAGAGACTTCTTAAATGAAACAATATTAAGCAAATCTGACTTAACTAAGATTACTAACATTCCAATTATTGGATTAATTGGAAACTCAGACAAATCTAATAATTTAGTAGTATTAGATAATCCAAAATCAGTGATTTCTGAGTCCTTCAGATCTTTAAGAACTAATATTCAATACTTATCTTCTGAAATTGAAAACAAAGTTGTTACAATCACTTCTTCTGTTGGTTCAGAGGGGAAAACATTTTGCACAAGTAATCTAGCTATAATCATGGCTGCCGCTGGGTACAAAACAATATTAATTGGAGCAGACTTAAGAAAACCAAAAACTCATGAAGTCTTTAATGTAGATAATTCTTTAGGGCTAAGTTCATATCTAATAAATAAAAGCACATTGTCTGAGATTGTACATAAAACAGATGCTGAAAAATTAAGAGTAATACCTTCAGGTCCTATACCTCCAAACCCGTCAGAATTATTAAATAGCGATAGAATGAAGAAATTAATTGAGGAATTAAAGAAAACATATGATTATATTATACTAGACACTCCTCCTTGCGGATTAGTTACAGACAGTGTTATTACAATGAAGATGTCGAACATAAACCTGTATATTGTTCGTCATAACTATACGAAGGAAAATATGTTAAATATAATTAATGATTTGCATAATTCAGAACAAGTGAAAAATATAAATATTATTATTAATGATTATATTGTTTCATCTTCTTCATATGGTTACGGATACGGATATGGATATGGTAACGGATATGGATATTACGAATAATAAGTGAAAAAGACACCATATCTATTAGCTCTACTTCCTATTCTATTTCTAATCGGATTACTTTCAATAAATGTTTATTTGTATGGTGATGATTCCTTGGGAGGATCTAATCAATTAGCTTTACTATTTTCAGGAGCGTTAGCTGCTATTATCGGTATTTTATATGGAAACAACTGGAAAGATATACTTGAAGGAATTAGCAAAAGCATAAAATCGGTTACTCCATCAATTATTATCTTATTATTAATTGGATCTCTTGCTGGAACATGGTTAATATCAGGTATAGTGCCAGCAATGATTTACTATGGATTACAAATTTTAAATCCTGAAATATTCCTATTTGTAACCGCAATTATAACAGCTATTGTAAGTTTATCTACTGGAAGTTCTTGGAGTACAATTGCCACTATTGGTATTGCTCTTTTAGGAATTGGACAAGCACTTGGTTTGCCAGTAGGTCTTATTGGTGGAGCAATTATTTCTGGAGCTTATTTTGGAGATAAGATGTCTCCCCTATCAGACACTACTAATTTAGCTCCTGCAATGGCAGGAACCGATTTATTTACACATATCAGATATATGATGTACACAACTATACCTTCATTTATCATAACTCTAATTATATTTTTAGTGATTGGTTTTAATTATTCAACTGATATTTCATCTGAACACATTAATCAAATGTTAAATATTTTATCAAATAATTTTACTATTACACCATTATTATTTATTGTTCCTCTACTAGTAATAATCCTGATAGTGAAAAAAGTACCAGCAATTCCATCTTTATTTATTGGTGTTTTATTAGGAGCTTTATTTGCAATAATATTCCAACCTCATATTGTTATATCTAAAGAAGTATCAGGAGAAACAGAAAGTACTATTAACAGCACTTATAAAGGAATTATTAATTCCATGAGTATAAAAACAGACTTAGAAGAAACAAATAATAAAATAAATGATATCATTCCTGTAAAGTACAAATCTAAGAATGGTGAGCAATTAGAAATGAAGTTTTCAGAAGCAATGACATTAGGTGAAGTAGATGCAAAACATCCTGCAGTTTTAGAATCTAAAAATAGAGGTAATTTATTAAAATCTGCAGGTATGTATGGAATGTTAAATACAATTTGGCTTATCATTTGTGCTATGATTTTTGGAGGAATACTAGAATCTACAGGACTTCTTAGAAGAATTGCTGAACCAATAATAAATTATGCTAAATCAACAGGGAGCTTAGTAGCTACAACTACCGGAACATGCATCTTTTTCAATATTACAGCTTCTGATCAATATATAAGTATTGTTGTTCCAGGTAGAATGTTTGCAGATAGCTATAAAGAAAAAGGATTAGCTCCTGAAAATTTAAGTAGAACACTAGAAGATAGTGGAACTGTAACTTCCGTTTTGATTCCATGGAACACTTGTGGAGCTACACAATCAGCTGTTTTGGGTGTTGCTACCTTAAGCTACCTGCCTTATTGTTTTTTTAATTTAATTTCCCCAATTATGACAATTATATACGCTTACTTAGGAATTAAGATTAAAAAACTAAGAGAATAATTCTTTCAATTTATCTATTGTAAAATCAATATCTTCTTTTGTATTATATTTACTAAAAGAAAAACGAATTCCTGGTCGATTACTTTCAGGAACTATCTCTGTAAGTACATGAGACCCTTTACTACTTCCTGAAGCGCAAGCACTTCCTCCACTACAAGCAACTCCCAAAATATCCAGATTAAAAAGTAGCATTTCTGCAATATCTGTTTCTGGAAAATGACAAGATAAAACGGTATACAAACTGTTATCCATATCTGTACATTTTCCGTAAAACTGAACATCTTCAAGTTCAGTTTGTAGTTTCTCCATCATATATATTTTCAGACCTTTAATATAGTCAGTTTCTTCTTCTAAGTTCTCATATGCCATTTCCATTGCCATAGCAAGAGCTGCTATTCCATAAATGTTCTCAGTACCAGCTCTCATATTTCGTTCTTGTCCTCCACCTCTTAATAAAGGTTTTATCTGTATATTTTCTGATATATAAACAAATCCTACTCCTTTAGGTCCGTGAAATTTATGTGCAGAGGCAGCCATAAAGTCAACATTTAATTTCTGCATATCAAATGGAAAATGAGCCATTGTTTGTACTGTGTCTGAATGGAAGATAGCATTATGTTCTTTGCAAATATCTCCTATTACTTTTATATCTTGTATTGTTCCAATTTCGTTGTTTGCGTGCATTATTGATACAAAAGTTCTTGGATTACTTGATAAAAGTTCCTTTAAATGAGACATAGAAATCACTCCATTCTTATCAATATCAACATACGAAAGTTTTATTAACCCTTCTTTCTCTAAATCTTCTAAAGGAAATAATACTGCATGATGAGAAAGTCTTGATGTAATAGCATGAGTTATTTTATGATCGTGAATAGCGCATTTTATAGCCATATTGTCCGCCTCCGTACCCCCAGAAGTAAAAAAAATACTACCAGGTGAAGTATTTAATAATTCAGCTATCTTTTTTCTAGCTCCTTCTACAACAATCTTGGATTCTCTACCATAAGAATGAACAGAAGAAGGATTAGCAAAATGAGATTTCATCATTTCACTCATCATATCAATAATTTCAGGTGCTATTGGAGTTGTAGATGCATTATCTAAAAACACTCTTTTATTACTCATTAGATTAGTTCTTTTATTTCGTTTATCATCTTTTGTGCAAAGGAATTTGCTTTCTCCTCCCCTTCACTTTCTGCATATATTCTAATAATTGGCTCAGTGTTTGATTTTCTTAAATGAATCCAACCATCTTCAAAATCAATTTTTAAACCATCTATTGTTGTAATTTGTTCGTTTTTGTACTTCTCTTCTAAAGTAGATAAAATATTATCTATATTAATTTCAGAAGTTAGTTCTATCTTATTCTTTGAAATAAAATAATTAGGATAAAAATCTCTTAATTCCTTAATAGAAATTTTCTTTTCCGCAAGTTGAGTTAAAAACAGAGCGATTCCTACTAGTGCATCTCTACCATAATGTAATTCTGGATAGATAATTCCACCATTTCCTTCTCCTCCAATAATCGCATTTGTTGCTTTCATTTTTTCCACCACATTTACCTCTCCAACAGCTGATGATTCATAGTTACATTTATGATTATTTGTTATATCTCTAAGAGCTCTTGTTGACGATAAATTAGAAACAGTATTTCCAGGAGTTTTAGATAAAACAAAATCAGAAACTGTAACTAAGGTATATTCTTCTCCGAACATACTTCCATCTTCACAAACTAGCGCTAACCTATCTACATCAGGATCAACGACAATACCAAGATCAGCATTTTCTTCTACTACTAGTTTAGATATTTCGGTTAGGTTTTCTGCTAATGGCTCAGGATTGTGAGGAAACTCTCCATTTGGTTCGCAATATAATTTTATGCACTCTACTCCCATTCTTTCCAACAATCTTGGAACCATAAACCCACCAGTTGAATTTACAGCATCTACTACAACTCTAAATCCAGCAGATTTTACTAAATCTACATCTACTAAAGATAGATTCAGAACTTCTTCAATATGTTTGTCGTTGTAGGAATCATCAAAAGTATATTTTCCTAAATCATTTACCTCAGAAAAAGAAAAATCTTCACTTTCTGCAACTTTCAGTACTTCTTCTCCATTCTGAGCAGATAAAAACTCCCCTTTATTGTTTAGTAACTTAAGTGCATTCCACTGTTTCGGATTATGGCTTGCAGTAATAATAATCCCTCCAGCGCTTTCATGAAGTTGTACAGCAACTTCAACTGTTGGAGTTGTAGACAGTCCAATATCTAACACATCAAAACCACATCCGATTAAGGTTCCTGAAACAATATTACTTACCATTTCTCCAGAAACCCTAGCGTCTCTTCCGATAATAATTGTATTGGAAGAATGGTTTTTACTTCTAATAAATTTGGAATAAGAAGAGGTGAATTTTACAATATCTAATGGAGAAAGTGAATCTCCCACTTCCCCTCCAATTGTTCCTCTTATTCCTGAAATTGATTTTATTAGAGTCATAAACAGTTTTGTTTTTTAATGAAACAAAACTAAGAAATAATCTAATTTCTGCTATCTTTGCAATACTTAATAATATGATAATATGAACTTCTTTTTAACAGACATCCCTGAAAGAACAAAACAACCTAGGGATTGTGGACTAACAATGATGATGGATAAGGGTTTAAGTTTTAATCAGGCAAAAGAGTTTATTGAAATGAACTCAGAATATACGGATATTATTAAATTAGGATTTGGAACTTCATCTATTTCACCTAATGTCGAAAAAAAAATTGAACTCTATCAAGATGCAGGTTTAAAGGTCTATTTAGGAGGAACTCTATTCGAATCTTTCATAATTAGAGGGATGTATGAAGAATATAAAGATTTACTCAGAAAATGGAATTTAAAGATGTGTGAAGTTTCTGATGGATCAATAGAAATAGATCATAAAGAAAAGTGTAATTATATTTCTGATTTATCAGAAGAATTTTTAGTAGTCTCTGAAGTTGGATCAAAAGATGAGAACAAAGATTTACGAACTGATTTATGGATTGAATTAATGCAAAAAGAATTAGAATCAGGAAGTTGGAAAGTGATAGCGGAAGCAAGAGAAGGAGGAAATGTTGGTGTCTTTGGAAAAGAAGGGAAAGTTAAATCTGATTTAATAGATCAAATAATTAAAAATGTACCATCCGATAAGATTCTTTGGGAAGCACCAATTAAACAACAACAAGTTTGGTTTATTAAACTTTTAGGAGCTAATGTAAACTTAGGAAATATATCGCATAATGAAATTATACCTTTAGAAACACTCAGAATTGGTTTAAGAGGAGATACTTTCTTTGATTATTTATCTAAAAAAATATAATGAAGAAATATCTATTACTCTTTATAAAAGGTATTGCTATGGGAATAGCAAATATAATTCCAGGAGTGTCAGGGGGAACTATAGCTCTTATTACAAGAATTTATGAAGAATTTATTGTCTCTTTAAAATCTTTTGATCTTAAAGCATTGAAGATGTTATTATCATTTAAAATAAAAAAGTTTATAAAGTATACTAACTTTTATTTTCTATTAGCTGTTTTGGGAGGATCTACATTTAGTATGATTAGTATTGCAAAGATATTGGGAAAATTGTTTGATGAAAACCCAATTTCTGTTTGGTCATTCTTTTTTGGACTTATTTTAGCCTCCGTTTATTATGTGGGATGTAGAGTTGAAAAATGGAAACTAGGACCTATATTATTTTTTATAATAGGTACTGGATTTGCGATATCCTTAACTTTTCTTTCTAATTCACCTATTCATAATGAAAGTCTATTATATGTCTTTATTTGTGGAGTAGTTGGTGTAAGTGGAATGCTTATTCCAGGCCTTTCTGGATCTTTCATTTTAATACTTATGGGAACTTATGAATTATTGATGATAGAATCTTTATCAAATCCAATAAATAATATCGTCATACTAAGTATATTCATATTAGGGTCTATTGTTGGGCTTATTTTATTCTCTCATGTAATTGCATGGTTTTTAAAATATTTTAAAGATTATATCCTTGCCTTGCTCACAGGTTTTATTTTAGGATCTTTGATTATAATTTGGCCATGGCAAAATTGTATTGAAGAAACTAACACTAAAATCAAATGCTTGGAATATGAAAAATATATTCCTGAATTAGATCTTTCGTTATTACCATCCGTCTTATTAATGATATTGGGTTATTTATTAGTGATGAAATTAGAAACTTTTTCGAAAACTGACTAATGAAAAAATATGCTCTATTAGGAAAGTCACTCTCTCATTCCTTCTCAGAACAATATTTCTCCGAGAAATTTTTGAAGGAAGGTATTAATAATACAGAGTATATTAATCTGGAATTAGATAATTTAAATAATCTTAAATATAAAATAAAACAATTAAACCTTTCTGGATTCAATGTAACAATACCATATAAAATCGAAATAATATCAAAATTAGATTTCGTCTCTAATCAAGCAAAAACAATAAATGCGGTAAATACAGTAAAAGTAATAGAAGGAAAATTACATGGGTTTAATACAGATGTTATTGGATTTACAAAAAGTATTGTACCTCAATTAAACAAAAGAAAAACTGCTCTAGTATTAGGAAATGGAGGATCGTCTAAAGCAATTCAATTTGCACTACATAAACTAAATATTAATTGGAAGGTTGTTAGTAGAAATACTGATTTTGATTATCGTCAGATTACTAAAGAAACAATAGATTCAGTAGAGATTATTATTAATTGCACTCCACTTGGAACTTACCCAAAGATAGAGGAATATCCTCAACTTCCTTATAATCTATTAAATTCGAAACATTTACTTTATGATTTAGTATATAATCCTAAAGAGACTAAGTTTTTAACTTTCGGATTAGCAAACAATTGCAGTATTAAAAATGGGGAAGAAATGTTAGTTCTACAAGCAGAAGAAAGTTGGAAAATCTGGAACTCCGATATCAGATAATTTTTGTAAATTTGTAATTAAATTAATAGAAAATGAGTGAGGCAACACAAGAAGTTTTAGATGAAAATACTATTCCTGAAAATAATCAAGTTCAGGAGCCCGTAAATAAAACTATAGATTTAAGTAGTCTTTCAATGGAAGAGTTAATTACAGAACTAGAGAATCTGTGCGAAATACAGAATCCCTATAGTGTCTCTAAAAAATCTGAAGAAATAAAAACTCTATTTTATAAGTCTCTAAAATCAGAAAACAACATAGAAGATATCTCAGAAGAAGATTCAGAACAAGAAAAGAAAACACTTCATCCACTAGAATTAAAATTTAAAAATGTAAATAATAAGTTCAAAAAGATAAAATCTGATTATAGAAAAAATAGAGAAAAAGAAGAGAATAAAAATCTAATAATAAAAGAAAATATTATCTCTGATATAGATAAACTATCAAAAGAAGAAGAATCGCTAAAAGTTACTTTTGAGAAATTTAAGAATTATCAAAAAAAGTGGAACAACACAGGACATGTTCCAATTACAAAAAGTAATGATTTATGGCAAAATTATCATCATCATATTGAATTATTTTATGATTACATTAAGATAAATAAGGAACTTAGAGATTTAGATTTTAAGAAAAATCTGGAACAAAAGACAATTATTTGCGAGAAGTCAGAAAAATTATCAAATGACAAATCAATAAATACCGCATTTAACTCCCTACAAGAACTGCACGAACACTGGAAAAATATTGGTCCTGTTTCAAGAGAATACAGAGAAAGTATTTGGGAAAGATTCCAGACTGCAACTAGAAAAATTAACAAAAATAGGAACGACTATTTTCTAAATAAAAAAAGAATATTAAAAGGTAATACAGAACTTAAATCTTCTATTTGCAAAGAAATAAAAAAACTGTCAGAAGACAATCCAAATACACATCAACAATGGAATAACTTATCTGAAAAACTAAATGAATTATCCGAAAAGTGGAAGAAAGCAGCTCCTATTGAAAAAAGTGATTTGAAAAAATCATGGACAGAATTTAGAGAAGCAACAAATAAATTTTATTCTATGAAGAATAATTTTTATAAAAATCGGAAAGAAGATAACAATAATAATCTGCAAGAAAAAATAAAAATCTGTGAGAAAGCGGAAGAACTTTCTACTTCTACTAATTGGAAAGAAACTGGAAAAGAACTTATTCAATTACAGGAGAAATGGAAAAACTCAGCATTTGTTCCAAAAAATCTCTCTGATAAAATATGGAAGAGATTCCGATCTGCATGTAATAAATTCTTTGATGCAAGAAAAAAACACTATAAATTATTAGACAAAGAGAAAGAAGGAAACCTAAAAGAAAAAACAACTTTATTAAAAAAAGTTGAAAAATTTGATGTTTCAAACAATCCTAGAGAAGACATAAAAAAATTAAAGGAGTTTTCTGAAAAATGGAACTCAATTGGTTTTGTGCCTAAACAAGATATCCAAATCAAGGACAAGTTTGATAAGGTTATTTCATCTTTATACAATAAATTAAAAGTTGATAAATCTGAGAAAAAAACCATACAATTTCAGATTAAAGCAGAAAGATTAAAAGGTAACTCTGATAAATTAAATGTAGAAAAGGAACTTATAAGAGAAGAAATTGGAAAAGTAAACAAAACTATACTTCAGTACGAAAATAATATCAGCTTTTTCGGAAATGGAAAAGGAACTGAAAGATTAAAAGAAGATGTTTTGAAAAATATTGAGAATTCTAAAAAAGAAATTGAAGAATTAAAGAAAAAACTTTCGTTACTAAACAAAATCTAAATGGATTTTGAGTTAGAGTCAGAATACAAACCCACAGGAGATCAACCTGAAGCGATTCAAAGACTTGTAAACGGTTTAAACGACCTAGAATCACACCAAACACTTCTAGGTGTTACTGGTTCTGGAAAAACCTTTACAATTGCTAATGTTATAAAACAAATAAACAGACCAACTTTAGTTTTATGTCATAATAAAACACTTGCCGCTCAACTTTACTCTGAATTTAAACAGTTTTTCCCAAATAACCTAGTAGAATATTTTGTTTCGTACTATGATTATTACCAACCAGAAGCATATATACCTTCAACAGGAACTTATATTGAAAAAGACTTATCTATAAATAATGAAATTGAAAAACTCAGACTAAATACTACTTCAGCTCTCCTTTCAGGAAGAAAAGATATAATCGTAGTTGCTTCTGTTTCTTGTATTTATGGAATTGGAAATCCAGAAGAGTTTAATAATGGTATAGTAGAGTTAAAAATTGGTGACACTATTTCAATAAACTCTTTATTACAAAAATTTGTTGCATCCTTATATAGCAGAAGTACGGGGGATTTCGAAAGAGGTAACTTTAGGGTAAAAGGAGATACAATTGATATCTTTCCAGGACATACTGATATCGCATACCGAATTTCCTTCTGGGGTAACGAGATTGAAGAAATTGAATCTATAGAAGCAGAAAGTGGTAAAAAAATAGAGAGTTTAAAAGAATTTAGAATATTTCCGGCAAATATATTTGTTGCTAGTAAAGAGATTGTTCAGTCTTCAATAAAAAAAATACAAGATGATTTAGTAATTCGATTAGATGAGTTTGAACAAGCTGGATTAAAAACAGAATCAAAAAGATTAGATGAACGGGTCAATTTTGATTTAGAAATGATAAAAGAACTAGGATATTGTTCTGGAATTGAAAATTACTCGAGGTATTTTGATGGAAGAGTAGCAGGAAGCAGGCCATTTTGTTTACTCGATTATTTTCCAAATGATTTTATTACTATTGTGGATGAAAGTCATGTAACTCTACCTCAAGTAAGAGCAATGTACGGTGGAGATAAATCTAGAAAAACCAACCTAGTTGAACACGGTTTTCGACTTCCTTCCGCTTTAGACAATAGACCTCTTAAGTTTGAAGAATGGGAAGAGATAAATAAACAAACCATATTTGTAAGTGCTACACCAGCAGACTACGAACTTGAAAAAAGTGATGGGGTAATTGTAGAACAAATTCTTAGGCCAACTGGTTTGTTAGATCCAAGAATTGAAGTTCGTCCTAGTGAAAATCAAATAGATGATTTACTTGAAGAAATCAGAGAAAGAATTGAGAAGAGAGAAAGGGTTTTAGTTACTACTCTAACAAAAAGAATGGCAGAAGAACTTACAAAATATCTTACAAAATTTGGTGTAAAATGCCGATATATCCATTCTGATGTAGATACCTTAGAAAGAATTGAGATAATTTACGGACTCCGTGAAGGTGAATTTGATGTTTTAATTGGAGTAAATCTACTCCGTGAAGGTTTAGATTTGCCAGAAGTAAGTCTAGTAGCAATAATAGATGCAGATAAAGAAGGTTTCTTAAGATCAGCAAGAGCATTAACACAAACCTCAGGTAGAGCTTCCAGAAATTTAAACGGACGTGTAATTATGTATGCAGATAAGATTACAAAATCTATGAAGATTACAATTGATGAAACAAACAGAAGAAGAGAGAAACAAAAAAAATACAACAAAGAAAACGGGATAATTCCTCAGCCTATTATTAAAAAATTAAATACGGGAATTTCTGATAAATTAAATCCTTATTCTGTAACAAAAACAACTGATTATAGTAATAGTAAATTAGATAAAAGTCAGATTAAGAAAATGATAAAACATACAAAATCAGAAATGGAAAAAGCAGCAAGTAGTTTTAGTTTTATTGAAGCTGCTAGATTGAGAGATGAATTAATTGAGTTAGAAAAACTAAAAAACCAATCCTAAACATTTTCTAAGATAAATTTAGCTGTTTTCTCTGAAACATTACTAGAATCTAATTTTTCTTGCAACATTTTATAATCCTGTAAAATTTGTATTTTACCGCTTTCTGAAAGTAAATTATTTGTTTCTGAAACGAGATTTTTTTGTGTCATTTCACTCTGAACAAACTCTTTTACAACCAATCTCTCCATAATGATATTTACTAGTGAAATCCATTTTATCCTTATAAAAAGTTTTGCTAAAAAATATGTTAGTGGATCTGTTTTATAGCAAACTAATTGTGGGACATTGAACATTGCGGCTTCCAGAGTTGCAGTTCCAGAAGTTACTAATGACAGTTCTGATATTTTCAAAACAGTATATGTTTGATCCTTTAC
>JABHQB010000083.1 GCA_018695965.1 Flavobacteriales bacterium
CTTATCAGGATGGACAATTTGTTGGAGATACTAGAAAAGGAGGTCCTTGTAATTTTGAAACCTATAGTTTTACTCCTCATTGTAATGGCACCCATACTGAATGTATTGGTCATATTACAGATGAGAGAATATCTATATTATCTTCTTTAAAAGAGGAAATGATACCATCTACTCTTATTTCTGTTACTCCAAGAAGTACTGATGAAAATTATATTCCTAACTTAAATACTGAGGATTTAGTTATTACAAAAGAAGACTTAGAATTGCACCTAAAAGATATAAATTCTAAGTTTTTGAAAGGGCTTATTATCAGAACACTACCAAATTATAAGAGTAAAAAAAGTAGAGATTACATGAAGAAGACACCATCATTTTTTAGTATTGATGCAATGGAGTACATTGTAAGCTTGGGTGTAGAGCATTTATTAGTAGATACCCCCTCTGTAGATAGATTATTAGATGAAGGTAATCTTTCATCTCACAATATATTTTGGGAAACAAAAGGAAAAGAATTTAATTCAAAAACACAAAACAAGACCATAACAGAGATGATATTCGCTTCTGAAGAAATTAAAGATGGAAACTATTTGTTGAATCTGCAAATTCCAGCATTTGTGTCAGACGCAGCTCCAAGCAGGCCTATTTTATATAAAATAAATGACTTATAAAAACACAGAGGAATTTTCTTTACAGCTAGATGAAAATGATGAACTAAAACATTACCGAAATGAGTTTAGTATTCCATTACAAAAAAATGGAGAAGAGCATGTTTACCTTTGCGGAAACTCATTGGGATTACAAGCAAAAAGAACGAAATCGTTTATAAATCAAGAGTTAGAAGATTGGGCAACCTTTGGAGTAGAAGGACATTTCCATGCCAAAAACCCTTGGATGCCTTATCACGAATTCTTAACCGAAAGTTACTCTAAAATAGTTGGGTCAAAACAATCGGAAGTTGTTGCAATGAACACTCTTACTGTAAATCTTCATTTAATGATGGTTTCTTTTTATAGACCTACCAAAAATAGGTATAAAATTATTATTGAAGCAGATGCATTTCCATCTGATATATATGCTGTAGAATCACAAATAAAATACCATGGATATTCAGTTAATCATTCTTTAATAAAACTTACTCCAAGAGATGGAGAATCATCAATTAGAACAGAAGATATTGCGGAGATAATTGATAGAGAAGGAAATGAAATTGCACTGATTATGCTGGGAGGAGTAAACTACTATACGGGTCAGGTCTTTGATTTTGAAACCATCACAAAACTAGGAAAATATAAAGGAATTGTTGTTGGTTTTGATTTGGCACATGCAGCAGGGAATATAAAATTAGAACTCCATAATTGGGGAGTTGATTTTGCTGTTTGGTGTTCTTACAAATACCTAAATTCTGGACCTGGTTCAGTTGCTGGTGCATTTGTACATGAAAAACATCATAATTCAGATCTTCCAAGATTTGCAGGTTGGTGGGGTCACAATAAAGAGAATCGCTTTAAAATGCCAGATGAATTCAATGCAATAAAATCGGCAGAAGGGTGGCAGTTGAGCAATCCTCCAATTTTATCTTTAGCAGCAATCCGTGCTTCTCTTTCTATCTTTGATGAGGTGGGTATGGATAAGTTGGTTGCAAAATCTAAAAAATTAACAGATTACCTACTATTCTTATTAAATATAATTGAAACAGACAGAATAGAAATTATTACACCAGAAGAAAGAGGTTGTCAAATTTCTATTAGAGTGAAAAATGGGAATAAAGAGTTGTTTGACAAAATAACTGAAAAAGGAGTTATTGCAGATTGGAGAGAACCAGATGTAATTCGTGTAGCTCCTGTCCCACTTTATAATAGTTTCTCAGATGTATTTAATTTCTATAATATATTAAAGGAGGTAATCTGATGAAAAAAGACATTACTATTGTTGGTGCCGGACTAGTGGGTTCACTTTGTGCACTTTACATGATAAGAAGAGGATATAAAGTCACTATTTTTGAAAGAAGAAAAGACTTAAGATCTGAAATTATAACAGCAGGCAAATCAATAAATTTAGCTCTTTCTGAAAGGGGTTGGACAGCACTAAAAAAAGTGGGGATTGATAAAGAAGTAAAAAAGATTGCTATTCCTATGTACAAAAGAATCATGCATGATAAGGAAGGTAATTTAAGTGAGCAACCTTATGGGAATGAAGGTGAAGCTATTTATTCTGTTTCTAGAGCACAGTTAAATGTTCTTATGATGGAAATGGCGGAAAAAAATGGAGCAAAACTTTATTTTAATGAAAAATGTGTAGATGCTAATTTGGAAGAGGCAATTGCTACTTTTAACAATACAAAAACTGATACAGAGCAAGAAATTTCGGCAGATTTACTTATTGGTGCAGATGGTTCGTTATCAGCTGTTCGGGAACAAATGGTTAAGAAACATCATCATGAATATGAATATAATGAAATTGAACACGACTATAAAGAATTGCTAATACCATCAGTAGATAACGGCACACATTTATTAGATAAAAATGCATTACATATCTGGCCAAGAGGAAACTTTATGCTTATAGCGTTAGCTAACCTAGATGGAAGTTTTACCTGTACTTTATTTGCACCAAAAAAAGGAAGAAATTCATTTGAAGGATTAAATTCAAAACAGGAAGTTGAAAATTATTTCACATCTATTTTCCCAGATTTTATTTCTCTTGTCCCGGATTTATATCAGCAGTGGAATGCTAACCCAACATCTGGTTTAGGGATTGTAAAAACATACCCTTGGCATATAAAAGACACTTCAATACTTATTGGAGATGCAGCGCACGCTACCGTTCCTTTTTACGGGCAAGGGATGAATGCTGGGTTTGAAGATTGTAGAATTTTGGATAAATTACTAGATAAGAATGAAGATAATTTCGAAACATGTTTTGATGAATATTCTAAAAGTAGAAAACTAAATGGTGATGGGGTTCAGGATTTATCCATGCATAATTTTATAGTAATGCGAGATAAAACAGCTGATGCTAAATTTTTACTACAGAAAGAAATAGAAAAGAAATTCTCTAATTTATATCCAGATAAATGGACTCCTCTTTATTCAATGGTTAGTTTTACAAACACCCCTTATGCTGAGGCTTGGGAGATTGGAATGAAACAAGAAAAACTCATGCAGAGCATTATGACCACCCCTAATATTGAAAAAATATGGGAAAGTGATGAAATAATGCAAAAAATGTACAGTTTAGTGTAGTTTTAGTTCATTTTTTAACATTTTCGTGTATTTTTACTAAATTTTATCAGTGATATTTTAATGGTTTTTGAAAAATTTACTATTTTTCAATATAATTGTTAATCAATTTTTTCATTAAAATACATTATTTTGTACTAAAAAGACACTTTTTTACACAAAAACAACACTTTTTTACACAGAAATGAAATATTTACTAAAACAAAATGGTGTTTTCCTCTAAATTAAAGAAAAAGTATTTGGACAAGAATATATACAATGACTATATTTGGAGAAATTTAATCTTTATGTCCTTAATTAAATGTTATGAATGTTCTAAAGAGATAAGTGATATTGCTGAAGCTTGTCCTCATTGTGGAGCTGGAAAAGCTGTAGAATGCCACGAATGCTCAAAACAAATAAGTAAGGGATTAAATAAATGCCCACATTGTGGAGTTCCTAAATTATATACTTTTAAAATAAATAGAAATATACATATATCAATATCTTTTTTATTGTTGCCGGTTTCTATTTTTTACTGTTTATACTGGTTAATAGAAGCAGGACCGTATTACCTAGATGAAGGAGAAACATTATACGGAGTATTCCATTTTATAATTGGCTCTATTTGTTTGATTATAAGCTTAATATTATCTAAAGTTATATATAATAATTTCAAAAGTAAAGACAAGGAAATTGTTAAAACATATAAGGTCAATTCTATTCGTTTTAATTCCATATTGCATTTAATTTCTAGCCTTATCTTACTCACTTCTTCTTGTTTTCTTTGGACATATTTAATGCAAAGAACAGTCCTAGAGTTCATGTTTGGAGTATCTGGTTTTATAGATATTTTTGGAGCTACAATTTTTATAACATTAGTAATTTCATTAATTTACTTTATTGTAAGCCGATTAATAAATAAACCAACTTCTTTCTTAAGCTCTTTTTATATAACCTCCTATTTAATTACTTTTTTATGGATTATATCATCTGTAATATACTCTATAAAAATATGGGGATAAACAAATAATTTAGAATTAAAATTCAATAAAATGAAAAAACTATTAGTCCTATTACTATCTGTGCCTTTGATTGGAGTTGGACAACAAACTATTATTCTTTCAAAAGCTTCTTCAAATTACATAAAATGGATGGAAGATGAAAATATAATTATCCTAGATGCCTACACCATAAAAAATACCGATAGCATCCTACAACTTGCAGATGGAATCATATTAACTGGAGGAGAAGACATTAATCCACTTGAGTATAATAATACGACTAACTTAGAAGTATGTGGAGATATTAATTATGAAAGAGATACATTGGAAAGGAAATTATTTGATTTTGCTTTATCAAATAAAATACCTCTTATTGGAGTATGCAGAGGAATGCAAATGATGAATGTCGCTTCTGGAGGAACTTTATATGGAGATATCCCAACAGAAATTGGCACGGAAGTAATCCACCGAAATAATGGAGAGGTATATCATGAAATTGCACTTTGCGATACCTCAACCTTAATTTTCCCTATTGAAACAGATACCATTATGGTAAATTCTTGGCACCATCAAGGGTTAAAAATAATGCCAAATCATTTACGTGTTATTGCGCGTTCTTTTGACGGACTAGCTGAAGCAATTGTAATGGATAAATCTATTCATCCATTTATGATAGCGGTTCAATTTCATCCTGAGCGTTTAGGGAAAGACAATGTAATTCATCAGACAATAAGAGATAATTTCTTCAAAGAAATGAAAAAATAATTCCCTTTTTTATTTTTTTAAAAAAACATCTGATTTATTTTTCTAAATAAATTTTAACCTATTACATTTGTGTCCTAATTTTTTAAATGTGTATAAAGACATCCTTGATCTTTTTTTGATAAGTATTTCTCCATTTGGAGAAGCGAAGGTTGGAATTCCAATTGCAATAGCAATTGGTAATCTCACAACAACAACCATCTTATTAGTTGGAATTTTAGGAAATCTCTTAGTATTTCCCTTATTCTATAAATTTATAGAAATATCTAATAAACATCTATTAAAAAATAAATCTTATAGAAAAAGTGCAATAAAACTTTCATTAAGAGCTAGAAAAAAAACTAAAAATGTGATTGTCAAATATGGATCATGGGGATTAATGATTTTTGTAATGATTCCTCTGCCTTTTACCGGAGCATATATCGGAACTATTGCGTCTTACATTTTTGGTATGAATTATAGAAAATCTTTATTTGTAATTAGTTGCGGGATCATTATATCATGTACTCTAATTACTTATGGGGTAGAATTTTTGTTTTAAGACAACATAAATATACATATATATTATACCTTTGCATTCTAATATGAATGGAAAAAAAACAGTACTTATTATTCTAGATGGATGGGGGCATGGTGATAAAACAAAATCAGATGCAATTCATCAAGCAAATACTCCTTTTATTGATTCTCTTTATACAGAATATCCTAATTCTGAATTATTAACTGATGGTGAAAATGTCGGACTTCCAAAAGGGCAAATGGGAAACTCAGAAGTGGGACATCTCAATATTGGTGCAGGAAGAATTATCTATCAGGATTTAGCGAAAATTAATCTTGCTTGTGAAACCAACTCTATTGTAGAGCAAGAAAATCTGAAAAAATCATTTACTTATGCAAAGAAAAACAATACAGCACTTCATCTAATCGGCTTAGTTTCTGATGGAGGTATTCATTCTCATCAAAATCATCTGTATAAATTATGTGAATTAGCTCAAAAAGAAGGTGTTCAAAAAGTTTTTGTTCACGCCTTTACAGATGGTAGAGATTGTGATCCGAAAAGTGGGAAAGGATTTATTCAGAAATTAGAGAAGAATTTATTTGGAGCAAAAATTGCATCAGTTTGCGGAAGATATTACGCAATGGATAGAGATAAAAGATGGGAAAGAGTAAAAAGAGCTTACGATTTGATGGTAAAAGGAGAGGGAGTAAAGTCTAAAGATCTTTCTGAAAGTATTCAGAAATCTTATGATAATGGAATAACGGATGAATTTATTAAACCAATCGTCTTAGTTGATGAAAATGACAATCCTATTACAAAAATAAAAGAAAATGACGCAGTAATTTGTTTTAATTTCAGAACAGATAGATGCAGAGAGATTACAATTGCATTAACCCAAAGTAATATGCCAGATTTTGAGATGAACACTTTGGATCTGCACTATACTACCATGACCAATTATGATGACACTTATAAAAATATAAATGTAATTTACGACAAGGAGAACATCAAAAATACTTTGGGAGAGGTTTTAGAAAAAAATAATAAAACTCAGATCCGTATTGCAGAAACAGAGAAATATCCTCATGTTA
>JABHQB010000084.1 GCA_018695965.1 Flavobacteriales bacterium
ACTATTTACTAATAACAAAACTTTCTAAAACAACATCACTATTATTTTCTGATATTGTAGTATGTTTAAAAACAGGATAATCATAAGTAAGTGTGTTTACAACAATACTGTCCACATAAGTATATATAGTGTAATCTCCTTGTCTTAAATACTGAAAATGAAAATTACCGTTCCAATCTGTTTCGGTTTTGTCATCAAAAATATCATTCTCATTATCAGAATAAATAATATAAACATCCTTACTGGCTTTAGGATAATATATTGTATCCATATTTGATGTTTGTGCATTAAAAGTGGTAGTAAAATAAGTTATATTTCCAGATATTGTAGAAGTACCTCCTTCTCCAGATGGTTTTTCACAAGCTGTTATCGATAAAATTGTTACAATAAATAAAAGTACTTTTCTCATTTTAATGTTTTATTATTTTCACTACCGAAAGTCCAGATTTTACAAAATAAATACCACTCTCCCAGTCTGAAATATTAATTGTAGTTGTATTATCTGGTCCATAGACCAATTTACCAATCATATTATATACTTCTACTTTTTGGTTTGTTCCCAAGATATATATTTTACTGTTTGAAGGGTTCGGATATACTCTTATTTTTGAAGTATGAGAAATATTATTCTCTGAAGAAACACTCTGATTATTTAAGTCTTGAGATTCTTCTTGATGTATAAAAACCCCATCTCCGTTTGGAACTCTTGCGTAAGCCACATCTGTAGGCATATTTACAAAATGAACTGCATCTACAACTACTCCACTTGGATCCGTTAAATATACTTCCTCCTGATCTGCAGATAAACGATATGTTGTATGTAAGCCTGTTTGAGAACTACCCGCAGTATCGCACCAAATAATTTTATAATCGTTTGCTTGTATTACAGTGTTTGGGAAAATCCATTTTGTAAGGTCATTCTCATTATCAGAAAGATAAAATCCTTCTAAATTAATTGATGTATTTCCTCCATTATATAACTCCACCCAATCATCATATTCTCCATCCTGATCTGATACCTTAGAAAAATTAGCAGCCATTATCTCATTTATAACCAATCCGCTTACAACCGCAATTTGATGAAATTCTTTTTCTGCTCTTTGAGGAGAAAAAATACCTGCAGTAGCATTTTCAGCATAAACATAATATTGAACATCACGTGCATCTACACTGATAGTAACTCCATAAACTCCATCTCCCGCAGCTCCATCTCCATTATTTCCATCATCAAACATTTCTAGTTTCTCAAACTTATCAGAAAACTTAAATCGGTAAGCTAAATATACATAATTTGCATTCTGAACATTTGCAATAATATTTGTTGTAGTATGAGGAAGTACAGAATTACTATTTAAAACCGAAACAGTTGGAGGATTAGTTGTAAACTCTGGTAAGTTCTGTAAAAATGTAATTCTATCATTCATCAATTCTGAAATTCCAATAATAGGATTAACACCAACTGATGCATTTAAATTATCTGTAAAGTCAATATAAGAATAAAATGTATTCGGATCCGCAACTACATCAGCATCTATTATTTGTTGCAACTGAGCAGCTCTTACAGAATAGTTATTATTAGAAAATTGCTCATCTAATATTGTACGCATATGAGCGATATACATTCTTTTATACCTATCACTAGAGAAAATTTGAGAAGTAAGTTTGTTACTAGCATCATTGCTATTATGAAAAATATCTAACTCTTGTAAATCAGTATTAGTTACAGGATTTGGCAATCCATTTGTGAAAGTTCCAAAAGCCATGTTCATATCCCATAACAAAGGAGAGAATCTACCATTATTATCTTTAAATAAATAAAAATTATGAGGAATAGAATTAATAGGTCCATCAAGGCAAACTGTAAGGTTTTCAAAGGCCATCATCCATAGTGTGCGATCAATATCCAATACATTTTCCACCTCTGTAAAATGGTTATTTAGAGTATCTAAAAACCCACCTAATTTAGTCCAATCCCAGGTAGATTCCATTTCATATGCTCTTTGATAACAGTTTGTGTCTGCATAATATTCTAGTATGCCTAATTGCCCCATACATCCTTGAACTGATAATCCCGTATTATCAGCTTTAAAAAAAGGTCCTTTACGCTCATAAAAATGTTCATTGGTAAAATCATCATCAATTGATTGTACACAGGTATATAAACCTATTAAAGTACCATCCACAAACACATTTGCGTAAGTAGCTTTTGATGCAGGCATGTACTCTCTTGCCATTTCGTAACTTAGCACTTCACGTACAAAAGACGGATCTCTGAATCCATTAGAAAGCTTTAGTACATTATAACCATCAATAGACTGACCATTATTAATATAATCTAGTTTAATATTTAATGGATTCTTTACATTATTGACATTATATGAACTATTTCCTTTGTATTTAATTCCTACATCTTGATCGACTTCACCGTCAATTATTACTGAATCCGCAATTAATCGCTGCGTACCATTAGCATAATATAAATCTAGTGAATCATCCCAATTAGGTTCGTTAAAGAAAATCTCAATATTACGAACTCCAACATCAAATACATCCTGACAAAAAGATGAAAAGGAACATGATATAAGAAGAAGTGAGAGTGTTAGTTTTCTCATTTTAAAATTTTTGTAAAGTTAAAAAAATAAAAGAAACTTATTCTATTATAATTTTCTGATTTAGAACTAGGTCTTCAGAAGTTAAAACAAGATGATATATTCCGGATCTAAGATGAGATAAATTAAGTTCAACTTCATTTGGAGAATTAGTCTTTTCAGAATGAATTAAACTACCTAATATATTATATACTTCTATATATTTAAAATTCTCATCAAATGAAACTGTTATAACCCCAGAAGAAGGATTTGGAAACACCTCAACATTTGAAATAGAAGCAGGACTTGTAGAAGTAGAGATAGAAGATATTTTAGAAACTCCTGTACTAGTTGCTACCCAAACATTATCTTCAGAATCAATTGCTAACCCTCTTACATTTGGCCCAACTAATCCATCTGAAACATGAAAATCTTCCCATTGATTTCCATCCCAATAAGCTATTCCACCTTCTGCCAAATACCCAACATAAATAGCAGCCCATATTCTTCCATATGAATCCATTGCAATATCCACCACAGGATTTAAAGTATCTGGAGGAGGCATTATATACATCCTAGTATGCTGAGTAAAAGATGTATTAGATTCATTCAAAACCGACATACCACTTCCGGTACCTATCCATTTATTATCCTGATTATCTATTATTAAATCTGTTACATTTTGTGAAAGCAATCCATTTGAAGTATCATAAGGTGTAAAAACTCCATTAAAATGAGTAATCCCACCTAAAGGAGAAGCAAACCATACATCTCCTGTCTCATCAAAAGCAGTTGCATTGACCCCGCTCCAATGCAAATCAGGATATCCATAAGAATTCCAATTAGATCCATTGTAATATGATACTCCAGCATGAGTGCCGACCCATACATTACCAGAATCATCTTCATCAATAGAATAAACCTGATTATTATTAAGTCCATTCGTACTATTATATGTAGTCCAATCTACTCCATCAAATCTACTAGCTCCATAATCTGTCCCAATCCATATATCTCCATTAGTCATTGCTCTAATCACTTTAATATTATCTGCTGCCATTCCTGGATAGTTTCCTATATCATAAGAAACCCAATTTGTACCATCAAACACTTGTACTCCAACTGAAGTTCCAAACCATATATTATCATTAATATCTACATCAATACATTCTACGAAATTATCCAAAAGCCCATCTGCAGTAGTGTAGTTTGTAATAGTTTGAGCATTACCATTAATCAAGAAAAGGAAAGAAATTAAAAAAGAAAAAAGTTTCATAATTATTTGATTTTAATTAGTTTATATGTTGTGTTACTATCATTCTTCAAATGTATAAAATAAAGTCCATCACTCCAAGAAGAGGTGTTAATTGTTTTTTCTGAATGATATGATTCTAGAATTATTCTACCAAAAATATCCATCACAAAAAAACCTTCATCAGAAATAATATTTAATTTATGTGAAAATGGATTAGGATAACAAGTAAAGGAAGAAATAGAAATATCCTCAGTTGCTGTAGTGTTATTGTTATGATTAAAAGTTGGAGTCATCATACTAAAAGGACCAGTTCCGTTCGGATTTCTAGCAAAAGAAATATCATCCACTTGTGGTAAGTATGTAATAGAATCGATAATAGAGCTATCTGAATTAGACAATATAAGTTGTTCTCCAAAATTAGAAAGTTTAAAATTTGCATGTTCTGCACCTTGATTACCATCTTCATCAGCCCAAATAATAAAATAAGAATTTGGAGCGATTATATGATTCGGTAAATCCCATTTATGAAGATTAGGAATGGTATCTGTGATAAACAATCCATTTGTAGAAATTGGAAAATTTGTAGTATTATATAGTTCTATCCAATCTTCAAACTTTCCGCTATTATCTGAAACTGTACTTACATTATTGGCCATCACTTCATTTATTACTAAATCTACAGAACTTACACCAAACTGATATGAATAATACTCATAAGCTGCTCTTACAGGAGAAAATACTCCTGAGCTATCATTATCTGCATAAAAGTAATAATCAATTGAATTACTACAATTACTTATCTTACATCCGTAAACTCCATCTCCAGCTGCTCCATCATTATGTATTCCATCATCAAACATTTCTTGATTTTTAAATCTTTTATTTTCTCCAAATCGATAAGATACTCTTGCATAAGTAGCATCAAAAACCTCAGCTGTTATCCATAGATCATCTCCTAAATTAATATTTTGGGAAGTTGAAATGCTGCTAATAGATGGCTCTCCAGAATATCCAGAATAAGAACTTAAATAATTAGAACGAGCATCCATTAACTGTGTAATTCCAGGACAAATAGATGCCACTAATGAAACTTGATTAGTAAGATTTGAAGTGAAATCAGAATAGGAATAAAATTTATTTGTATCACTTTGTACATCTTGATCAATCAGATTCTGCAGGAATTGTCCTCTAACAAAATAATCCTGATTTAAAAAATTCTCTTCCATTATTGTTCTAATGTGTGCCAAATACATTTTCCTTTTCCTTTCAGAAGAAAACAGATTACTCATTAATGGCCTTGGAGAAACTGATATAAGATTATGATGCACTAATGGGTCCATCTGTTGGGCTTGTGTAATATCAAATCCGTTAAAATACAATTGAGAAGCATCTGTTAATCTAAATCCACCGAAAGACATATTAAAATCCCACAAAATAGGATTGAACTGTTTTGTTCTATCCTTATATAAATAATAATTCTGTGCATATCCAATGTAAGAATCAAAATTTATAAGAGAATAATTAATAGCATGCATCCAAAGAGTCCTGTCTACATTCAGAACTTGTTCTACGCTATCAGGGAAATTATTTAAAGTATCTATCAGATTATATAAATCTTTCCAACCATAATCGGATTCTATACTATAATAGGGTTCATAATTTAAACTATCCGTTCCATGCGAATTACTTAAATTAGAATTTGAACCACCAATTTGAACATTTAAATTCTCAGGATTGCATTTGAAAAATGCATTGTACTTACTATCAAAATGATTTATCAAGAATGATTTATTTACTGCCTCTACATTAGTATACAACCCCCACAAAGTATCGTTTACATATAAATTAGTAAAGTTTGCCTTAGAAGAAGGCATGTACTTTCTGGAAATCTCATAACTCAACACCTCTCTGATAAAAGAAGGATCCTGATATACATTAGAAAGTTTAAGTTTATCAATTCCTTGGTGATCTTGTCCATCAATTATATAATCTAGTTTTATATTAAAAGGATTTTTAACCCTATTTACACTCACAGAACTAAATCCTTTATACCTAACACCTACACTATCATAAGTAATTCCATCAATAGTTAAGTCTGCCAGAATTCTATCATTATCTCCAACTACATAAAAGCTATCTAACTGATAATCCCAATCTGATTGATAGAAATACAATCGTATTTCTCTTACTGTATCAGTATCATAAAAATCTGATTGAGAAAAGGAATTTATTTGTAATAGAAATGCAAGAATAAATATCAGAAATCTCTTAAACATATTCTATTTTATATAGGAGATTCTTTTTGTATATAATTTTCCAGTATCACTTATTATATTTACAATATACACTCCTTCAGAATAATCCTCTAAATTTATTTTTTCCTTAAACTCACCTGAAAAACTACTTATTTCTCTATTTAAAATTTCTTGACCTAATGCGTTATATATCCCAATCTTAATTTCATCACTAGATAGAGATTCAAATTCAATAGTGAAAATGCTATTAGTAGGATTTGGATAAATAAATATAGAGTTATTTATGTCTTCCATAGATGTCGATTGACACTCAAGATTACAATCATTTATTGATGAATATTGTCCATTCCCTGTTCCAGGATCAAAACAATTACCCTGTCCATCACAATCCCAACTTTCTGGGACAGAAGTAAAACATGAAGTTGTAGTCGTATTAGTCATAAATGGTTCTAAAGCAATAATACCAGGATAATTACATTCGTACCTGAAACCTTTATGACTTTGTGCATTATAAGGACCCCAAATAATATTATCCAAAGAATCAACCTCATACATAACTCCTGCTCCACCTTGTCCTCCAGATGCATTCACATACACATTTCCATTTGACATTCTATCAGATGCAGACTGCCCGGAAGCAGAATAAGCACATTCGTATCGAGTTGAATAAGAAGCTGGAGTAAATGCTTGACCAGGAGTTCTTAAATAAGTATTTGTTGCAGCGTCCCATGGAGTTTCAATACCATCAATTGCAGATTGAGAATTACTCACTCCACTATTGTTAAATACCTGTAGGAATCCTCCATTTGGTCTTCCATCATCTGTAATCCATCTAGCATCATGTACTGCATTATCAATAATCTGAGATCCAGACATACCGTAATTTGAAGGATTTCCCCATCTGTATAATATATCACCTCCCATTCCTGAATTTCCACCAGAATGTGAAGCTGCCTCAGTAACTGTTGTACTATGATCAATAATAAATATCTCAGAAGCATGTCTTGACGAGAATACAATCTGATCGAGATCTTCATTATAATCTACTCCATTCACATGAAACCAATCTCCACCTCCAGGACCACCTCCTGAAGACTGAATCATATTAATGTCAATAAGTTCTGGATGATTAGAAATATTTGAAACATAATTTGGTTTATTTGGATCAACATCCTGACACATATGGTCCCAGATATGCCATTCCCATACAATATTAGCACCTCCCTGACCATTATCTTCTAACTCAATAAAATGAGTTGGCCACTTATCCGAGTTTGTATTATATCCTGCAGCACTTACCTCAGCAGCTGTCTTAACTTCCCAAGCGGTAATCAAAACATTATCTCCAACTAAAGTCAAATCATGATGACTTAATGTAGAATCAGTTGAATAGATAAAATCCCATACTACAGATCCATCTGGAGCAATTTCTTGTACTCTACCACCCTCCGCTGCTCCACCTAAAATATTTCCATTATTCTTAGTTCCTCTTATTAAATTCCCATTCTCTTTTAATTGAACTGCATAATTACATTCTGTATTTAGATTCCAAGTATGCGCTATATTCTCATTTTCATCAATTAGATAAGTTGTTTGATCTCCAGCTTTATTATAAAGAGCAAATCCATTGAAAGATTGTGAATAACCAATTTGCATTGATAATATTAAAGTTAAAATTGTAATAGTTTTTTTCATTTCTTGTTTAATTAAATGTAGTTTGCAAATATAAAAACTATTTGAAGACATATTAATCTATATCATTTGCAATATAATACTCTTCTTTCGCTTTCTCCCAAAAAACATCCATATCAGAAAGTTTCATATCAGAAAGATTTAATCCTTTTTTAGTAATCATTTTCTCCATAATCTGAAAGCGTTTAATAAAACGCTTATTAGTTCTTTCTAAAGCGTCTTCCGGATTTACATTAATAAATCTGGAATAATTGGTAAGTGCAAATAAAACATCACCAAATTCAGATTCTATTCTATCTTGATTTCCTTTTTCCACCTCATCCTTAAGCTCCTCTATCTCTTCCAAAACCTTATCCCAAACTTGATCTTTATTATCCCAATCAAAACCAATTCCTCTTACTTTCTCTTGTATTCTAAAAGACTTTACAATTGCAGGCAATGATTTTGGAACCCCTTCCAAAACAGATTTTTTTCCTTCTTTTAGTTTTAGTTTTTCCCAATTCTTTTTCACCTCTACTTCATCTTTAACTTTAACGTCTCCATAAATATGAGGATGTCTGTGCACCAACTTATCGCATACATTATTTATAACATCAGCAATATCAAAATCATTTGTTTCGGAAGCGATACGAGAATAAAACACAATATGAAGCAATAAATCTCCTAACTCTTTTTTTATTTCTTGCATGTCTTTCTCTAAAATTGCATCAGAAAGTTCGTACATTTCTTCAATAGTTAAATATCTTAAACTATCCATAGTTTGTTTTTTATCCCAAGGACATTCTTCTCTTAACTCGTCCATTATAGTAATAAGTCTTGAAAAAGCATCTGTTTTTGTTCTCATAAAATTATTTTACGCAAATTTAGTTAATCCTAACAATTGATGTATTTTTGCAATCAATTAATTAGATTATGGGTCAATTCTTACCACTCTTTCTTATAACAATCGGATTTTTGGTATTTGTATTTGCCGGAATAGGAATTAAAATCCTTTTGAAAAAAAATGGGGAGTTCTCTGGAACTTGTGCAAGTCAGAATCCTCTTCTGAATAAAGAAGGTGAAGCCTGTGGATTTTGTGGTGCATTACCAGAAGAAAAATGTAAGAATGAGGAAACAGAATAAATATCTATTCGGGAATCTCTAAGTTTTCTGTAGAAAAAGTTTTCCAACCTCCTTGTTGATCAGAATAAATAATATATACTTTTAATTCAGAATGTGAATTTGCAAACTCCTTACTCTTTTTTATTCCCATTGCCATAAATGCAGTTGCATATGCATCCGAAAGCATACAAGAAGGATGAATTACAGTAACCGATAACATCCTGTTTTTTGCAAAATATCCTGTTTTAGTACTAATCGTATGAGAATATTTAACTCCATTTATTTCTTTAAATTTTCTATAATTACCTGATGTTGCTAATGAGGAATTCTTCAATGGTAATATTATCTGATATCCTTGAGATTCTTCCTCATTCTCAATTGGTTTGTCAATTCCAATTAACCAAATTTTATTATCAGAATTTACACCATTTGCTTTTAACTCTCCTCCAATCTCTACTAAGTAATCTTTTATTCCTTTACTTTCTAAAAATAACGCAACAACATCAACAGAGTATCCTTGCGCAATAGAATTAAAATCTAATTGCATTCCTTTAGGCAAAAGTAAACTATCATTAAGAATCTTAATCTTTGAAAAATCCACTAAATTCAATCTTCTTTTCACTTCAGAACTATCTATTTCAGAAAGATTATCTTCAAATCCAAAACCCCAATAATTGCTTAGAGGAGCAACAGAGCAATCAAACATCCCTTCGCTTTCCTGATAAACTTTTTCAGCAGCATAAAATACTTCTTCAAAAAAATTATCTACTGTTAATTTTTCTCCTTTATTTAATTTGGAAATTAAAGAATATTCTTTATAAGTAGAAAGAGAAGAATCTATCTCCAAAAGTAAACTATCTACCTGTTGTTTGTAATCCTTACCTCCCTCAGAAATATACTGAATATGATAAAATGTTCCTTGAGTTTCTCCAGTATTTTTTACTAAAATATCTGTAACTCTTGAAGAACAAGCAGAAAATAAGAACGCAAAAGAGATGAGAATATATTTCATCTGGCAAATGTAAATATTTAATATATTTGGAGAATGAAAATCAAAGCAAATAATATAAAAGAATATTTACAAAACATTCCTGAAGAAAGAAAAGAGGTTTTTGACAAACTTATGAAAACCGTAAGAGAGAATATTCCAAAAGGATTCTCAGAAGAATTATCCTATGGAATTCCAGCATGGGTAGTTCCTCATTCCCTTTACCCTAAAGGATATCATTGCTCTCCAGAATTACCACTGCCATTTGTGTCTGTTGCCTCACAAAAGAACTTTATTGCACTCTACCATATGGGAATTTATGCTACTCCAGATCTATTAAATTGGTTTATTAAAGAGTATCCTAAACACAGTAAACGAAAATTAGATATGGGAAAAAGTTGTATTCGATTCAAAAAAATGGATGACATTCCATTTGAACTAATTGGAGATCTAATGAAAAAAATGAATCCTAAAGAGTGGATGGAAAAATATGAAAGTGCTTTTGTGAGGAAATGAGTGTTACAAATTCTGATGAGTTGCATATCCTCTCCATTTTTCTAAAAGTTTAAAGAAATCCTCTGGTAATTGGGAATCAAATTCCATTTCTTTTTGTGTTGCAGGGTGTTCAAATTCCAGTGATTTAGCATGTAATGCTTGTCTAGGACAAATCTTAAAACAATTCTGCACAAATTGTTTGTATTTTGTGAAAGTTGTTCCCTTCAGAATTCTATCTCCACCATATTCCTCATCATTAAACAAAGGATGACCTATAAATTTAAAGTGAGCTCTAATTTGATGTGTTCTTCCTGTTTCTAACTTACATTCCACTAAGGTGGTGTATCCGAATCGTTCTACAACATTCCAGTGGGTTACAGCATGTTTGCCAAATTCTCCATCTGAAAAAACATCCATAACTTTTCTGTTTTTTAAACTCCTTCCAATATGACCTGTAATTGTTCCTTCTTCCTCTTTTATGTCTCCCCAAACAAGTGCCAAGTATTTTCTATTTAAGTCTCTATTTGCGAATTTTTCTCCCATTATTTTCATTGATTGTTCATTCTTAGAAATTATCAAAATACCAGAAGTATTTTTATCAATCCTATGAACTAAACCAGGACGATTTTCATTACCCATATTTGGTAAATTTTTAAAATGAAAAGCAAGTGCATTAACAAGTGTTCCTTCCCAATTACCAAATCCAGGATGAACTACCATGCCAGCATCTTTATTTACAATTAAGATATCGTCATCTTCATACATTATGTTTATTGGAATATCTTGAGGAATAAGCTCGTGATCCCTAGGAGGGTTTTTGTATTCTACAGTTACTACATCTCCTGATTTTACTTTATAATTTGCTTTTACAGGCAATCCGTTTACATGAATATATCCATCTCTTGCAGATTGCTGAATCTTGCTTCTGCTAGCATTTTCAATAAAATTTATCAGGAACTTATCTACCCTAAGTGGATCTTGTCCTTTATCTGCTACAAATCTGTAATGCTGAAAAAGTTCTTTTTCTGATTCCATTACTTTTTATAATTCATTACTAATATTTCTGTTCCTTTATTCTGAGTTCTTCCTTTTGTTGCAGATGCTGCTTTTACAAATTCTCTACTTTCCCAAAGAAATTTATCTTTTGGGAGCCATTCACTTAAAAGATCAAATTCATAATACGAAAGAGAGAACCTACCCTTAATATTCGCTAATTGAGTACATAGTTTTTTATGATCTTCTACATCAAAATCGTGCAAGGAATAATAATTTTCTGTTTTCCAATAGGGAGGATCAACATAAAAATAGGTTGTAGAAGAATCGTATTTTTTAATTATCTGCTCATAACTCAAGTTCTCACATTTTGTAATTTTCCTTAACTTCTTAATAAACTTAGGATTCACTAATCTTCCTCTAAAAGAATCAAACTTTGATTTGTATTTTCCTTTCAAGTCAATAAACTTTGCTTTCTCTGCATTTAATCCTGAAAAAACTTGAGTCATAATATAAGCGTATTTTTCTCCAAATTCAAAATCACCTAATTCAATCTTACTAATGTCCTTATTCTTAAAAATCTCTTTCTGAAATTTATAAAACAACTTTTCATCTTGAGCCTTTAGATCTATCATAAATTCATGAAACTCTTCAGGGGTTCGGCAACATTCAAAAAAGTTTACCATATATCTGTTAAAATCGTTATAAATAACTTCTTTTAACTTTGGTTTTTGATAGATGTCACCATTTACATATACCCAAAAGGCTCCTCCAAAAACTTCTACATATGTTTCAATGTTATCAGGGACGAAATCACAAATCCATTTACTCATCCTGCTCTTACCCCCAATATAACTTATCATTAATTTAGTATTAACTTTTTTGTTTGCATGACATTTCCTTCTGTAATCTGAATAAAATATATTCCTTTTCTCAAATTCTCTTTATAAATATCTATTTTATTATCTGATGATGAGAAAGAACGAACTGTTCTGCCTATCATATCAAATAATTTAAATGTTCTTTGAGAGTTATTATTAAAATAAATACTTGTTTTATCAGAAAATGGATTCGGATAAATTTTACAGTCAATAACTATTTTTTCTGAAAGATAGCTAATAAGAGGAGTGTCAAAATTTACAACTGGTCTAATCATCCAAGCTCCCGGAAATTGAGAATTGACCCATCCACCACCAATATTATATAACATGTAGTCGTTTGCAACAGAATTTTTATCTAATCCTAAATTCAGAATGTCATTCGTGATTTGTTCCCATCCAACAAAAAATGTTCCAATAAGACCTACTCCATTTTTTAGATAGTAATTTGTAAATTTTCCCCTATCTTTATACTCAATCTCTACAGTATCTTTATACACCTCCTGCCCTGGATCTCCATTATTATTATCCCAAATGGTAAGTGCGAATTTATTACTTGTAAGGTCTTCATGCATTTCAACAAACTTCATCTGAACAATGCGCAAAGTATCTGGTCTATTTAAATTAAATTTATAGGCTAATTTTGCTCCTTGCACATTTATTCCATAGGCAGATTCTGCACTTCCGTCATCATAGGCAAAATGACTGTAAAATCTCTGTAAATGAAAAACTGTATCATTATTCTTAAAATCTGAAGGTTCTGTGTTTATAGAATTACGAAAAATAAATTCGGCACTATCTGCTGAAGAAACAGGAAAAATCTGATCATCTATCATAATTGGAGGAGAATTAAATGCATAAGTACCAGTATCTATATAATAATAAGGTGGAACATCAACATTTCTAGTAGAATTGTTTCCTCCCAATACCGGATAATGGTATGTTAAATTTCCGTTCTCATTATAAACATCATATCTATAATCAATTGATTGAATAATATCTGTATTATTTCTCAAGATTATATCTAGGGAATCATTCATCTCCTGAGTCATATCATTTACAAAATGAATCCAAGGCATTTCTCTATATCTTTTCAAAATCTGTGGAGTATTTCTAACAAAAGCAACATCATTTAAAAAAGAGGTGTCTGAAGAATTATGATACTCATCTAACTTTACATAGTCAATATTCCAATGATCAAAATTACCTGTAACCGAAGCTAAATTTCGGAAACGGAAAGAAAAATCTAAAGTTAAATATTCAGGATCAGTAAAAATATATACAACCTTCTTAAACTGATGAAAAGTACTCCCTTCCTTTTCCCAAACAGTATTCCAAATTGCATCTCCTAAAGAATCTGTTCCTGAATAAAATTCTAGAATCAAAGAATCTGTTATTTGAGGGTCATTTCCGTTGCCTTGAGCTTGATAATAAAACATAAAATATGATGTATCTATATTCGACAAGTCTATTTGTTGAGAAGTCAAAGTGTCTGCATTTTCCGAATCAGTAGCTGTAGAAGTCATATTATACGCTATGCCATTTAAATTTAATCCATCAAAAGTTGCAACTCCAATTGTAATTGGATTTACACCATAATTTCTATTTATAAAAACTGAATTATCTTTCCATAAATTAGAGTCCGGATAAGAAGAATTATTAGAGAAATCATCAATAAACGGAATAGACAAGGAAGATTTATTATCATAAATAGATCTTGTATTCTTCTGTAAATCTGAATTAGAAATCAGAGGAGAAATAACTTCCTGAGATTTGACTCCAAAAGATAAAAAAAGGAACAAAAGAATTTATGAG
>JABHQB010000085.1 GCA_018695965.1 Flavobacteriales bacterium
AATAGTCCTGAAAATTGCATTTCCTTTTTTGACAGAAGTAGTATCGATTGTATTGCATACTTAAATAATAATAAATTAGAATCTACATCACAGATCAATCAAATTATTAAAAACTGCATCTTTAACAAAACTGTATTTTACACTCCTATTTGGGAAGAAATTTACAAAAATGATAATGAAAGACAAGAAAGTTTTGATCAAGCTATTAAGCTAGATAAACATCTGAAAGATAGTTACATAAAATTTGGATATACTATTATTGAAATACCTAAATTAAGTGTGGAAGACAGGGTGAATTTTATCCTCTCTAAAATATGATGTGTATTTAATTTCTTGTATTATTGCAATCAAATTTTTAATTAAAAAAATATAAAATAATGTCAGTATTAGTAGGTAAAAAAGCTCCATCATTTTCAGCACAAGCTGTGGTAAATGGTAACGAATTTGTAAAAGGATATTCATTAGATCAGTTTATAGGAGAGAAACCAGTTGTGTTTTTCTTCTATCCAAAAGATTTCACATTTGTTTGTCCTACAGAATTATTTGCATTCCAAGAAAAATTATCTGAATTTGAAGATAAAGGATGTGCTGTAGTTGCTTGTTCAACAGATACAGAACAATCTCATTGGGGATGGTTACAAATGCCAAAAGCAGAAGGAGGTATTAAAGGAATTACTTACCCGATTGTAGCGGATACAGATAAAACTATTTCCGCGAATTTCGGTGTACTTGCTGGAGATTATGAATTAGATGAAAATGACAACTTAACAGCCAACGGACCAATGATTGCTTTTAGAGGACTCTTCTTAATCGACAAAGAAGGAACAGTACAACATCAAGTTATAAACAACTTCCCTTTAGGAAGAAGTATTGATGAAACACTGAGAATGGTTGACGCATTACAACATTTTGAAGAGCATGGTGAAGTTTGTCCAGCAAATTGGAGCAAAGGAAAAGATTCAATGAAAGAAGATCATGATGCAGTTGCTGAATATTTAGCAAAACACTAAATAGAATAAACTAACATTTAAAACCCTACTCTTTATTGAGTGGGGTTTTTTATTTTTGCAGCATGAAAACATCAAGATTTTTACTAAAATTTGTTCTGAATATTTTCCCTCCTCTTCTTTTTAACAGGATTGTTTTAAAAGAAATTTCGAATGACTTTTTAGAGATGAAAGTTATTGTAAGAAGAACTCTTTTTAACATGAATTTTCATAAAACTATTTTTGGAGGTAGTATCTTTTCAGCATGCGACCCCTATTTTCCAACAATGTATTACCATATTTTTGCTAATAAAAATAGAAAATTAATTATTTGGTTAAAATCTGCTGAAATACAATACTTAAAACCTGCAGATAGTTCATTAAAACTACATTTCCAAATTACTGAAGAAGATGTAATGGAAGTGGAGAGAAATCTGAATGAAAAAGGTAAATATGAGATTTGGCATACAGTAGAAGCTATCAATAAAAAAGAGGATATTTGCGCAAGAGCAAAAATGCTGGTTTATTTAAGAGATGATGACAAGAAGAAAAAATTAGGGTTTTAATCCTTCTGAATTAATACAGTAGCATAAGCGGACACTCCTTCTTCTCTACCTACAAAACTTAATCTTTCAGTAGTAGTTGCTTTTATTGATATATCTTCTGAATCAATATTCATACATGATGCAAGTACTTTCTGCATTTCTGGAATATACGGACCTATTTTTGGTTTTTGCAAGCAAACAGTAGAATCAATATTCCCGATAGAATATCCTCTTTCTGAAATCATCTTTACAACTTCTTTTAATAAAATTTTACTATCAATTCCTTTAAATTCTTCTGAGCTATCTGGGAAGTGCTTCCCTATATCTCCTAAATTAGCAGAACCTAAAAGCGCATCACAAATAGCATGAATTAATACATCTGCATCAGAATGACCTAATCCTCCTTTTGTATGAGGGACTTTTATTCCCCCTAACCAAAAGTCTAATCCATCTTTTAATTGATGAACATCAAAACCAAAACCTACTTTAATTTTCATTAGCTACCCATTGCTCCTAAATCAAATACTAAAGTAAACCTCATAGTATTTGCAAGAGGATTAGTTCCTCCAATATTACTTGTGCTAATCAGATATGAAAAATCAAGAGCAAATACATTGTACTTTACTCCAGAACCAAAAGTTAAATATTTTCTACCTCCCTTAGTATCGTGTTCATGAAAGTAACCTGCTCTTAATGCAAATTGGTTTGCATACCAATATTCCAATCCAGCTGAAATATTTATCTCTCTCATTTCCTCTCTGAAAACACTCCCCGAAACTGGATTCCCATTTTCATCAATTTCTCCAGGTGCATCTCCAAAAGATTGAAACATACCTTCTACAACAGCAACATTCGGATCTTTACCTGCAATCATCTCTCCATCATTATTATATAAAGGAGGTGATGGAACTAATAATTTATTTAGATCAAATGACAATGAGATCTTATTATAATCATCCATTTTCGTAGTTAAATCGGTTCCTAATCTTAAATTAATTGGAATAAAATCTCTAGTAATTGTCTCTGTATATGAAATCTTGTTACCAATATTAGAGATATTCATACCAAAAGATAAATCTGATTTTTTATTTGCAATAGAAATTGGTTTAGTATAGAAAGTAGAAACATCTGTAGCAATAGATTGACCTGCAACAGTTTCTGTACCACCTGCAGATTGCCCACCTGTTAAATTAGAATAAATATATCTACCTGATATTGCAAGAGAAAAATTCCTAGATAATTTCCTAGAATAAGCAGATCCTATAGCCATTTCATTAGGTTTATACTGCCCTATTACATTTCCGGAAATATCAGTGAATGTAATATCACCTAAAGAAAAATACCTTAACTCATATCCAATTGCTTCATTCTCATTTAATTTGTAATAACCACCAATATACTGAAGATTAATATCTGGAACTAACTCTCTTAACCAAGGAACAATAGAAACAGAAATTCCGATATCATCTCTTGTAAAAGAAAGTTTTGCAGGATTCCAATGCATTGAAGATGCATCTGGTGTAGTTGCAACTCCAACATCACCCATTGCTCCAGATCTAGAATCTGGAGAAATAAGCAAAAATGGAACCGCTGTTGTAATAGTATTTAGATTTCCACCCAATACTTCATCATAATTAATCTGAGCTTTCATTTGAAAAACAGATGAGATGGAAAGGAATAATAATAAACTCTTCTTCATTATAAATTGAATTTTGGCAAATATACTTGTTTTATATTGTTAGGTAACGTGAAATTTATTTCAATATTACTAATTTCTCTAATTTTTCAATAAATTCTCCGTTCATATCTTTTACTTTTAGTTTATAGATATAGGTACCCCTAGCTATATTATCCTGAAAATCATCTCTTCCGTCCCATGAAATTGGACCTACCCTAAATCCTGTATTAGATTGTAATGAATTAATTGTTTTAACTAATTTACCCGAAACTGTAAAAATCTGTATCTGAACTTCTAAATTTTGATTTGGACGATTATGCTCAAAGTAAAATGAAGTATTAGTAGTAAATGGATTCGGATAATTTAGCAAATGTTCAATCACGAAATCTTCTGTTTCTGCAACAACAAATTCTAAAGTTGCCTCTGAAGAATTATTATGTACATCCCAAACCTTAAAGTCGATAGTGTGTAATCCAGGATCCATTTCATTTAACAAATATTCAACTTTTCCTTTCTGATAATTATCTAATTCAGCTTCATAATAATCGTTTAGTATTATTTTATTGGAAGTTTCTCCATCAAGAGTAATTGTAATATCATGACCAATTCCGTTGCCTACAGTATTTATTCCAGATGAATCTTCAACAAAAGCCAGAAATACAGGAGTTGAGTTTGTAATACTACCAGAAACAAATTGTTTATCATTCATATAAAGTTGAATTGACGGCCCCATGTCATCAGGGGTAATGTCAGAAGAAACTCCTCCAACAATAAAACTCTCATTCCATCCGCTTGCATCAGTATTCTGTACGCTTTCTGCAGCATAATATGAAATCCTTCCAAAATCAAGATTATAATCAATATCTTTCGGAACAATAAAAGTAAAAGTAAAGACTCCATTTGTAACAGATGATTTTCCTTTATAAATAATATTGTCTTGTTTCTTATAAGGCATAGGAGTAGAAGATTGTTGACCTTGAGTAGTTGCAGTAAACTCCTTATCAAAAACTATAATATCAATCTCTCCATTAAAACTACTTACTTTTACAGAGTCCTCATCTATTATCTCTCCTTCAAAAGTAACTTTTGCAAGTGCAGATAAAGTATCCGGAATGATTGTAGTCTTCACTCCATAATCAGGATAAGCCAAATACATCATTGGATCTCCAAGTAAGGTAAATTTCTTGCTATTAATTGATGTTCCGCTAAGTGCTTTTGTTTGCAGGAGAACATCTCCTAAATTAGGATAGTTCCCATTTGTTTTCTCAAATAAAGAATTTATAAAATTGGTATTTAAATTATAATTCAGATGAGAATATACGTATCTGGTTGTTGTAAGAAGAGCTACCCCACCACCATCTGGAGATAAAATAATATGTTCTCCTCCAGAAGTAAGCTCAGGATTATCTAATCTTCCAAATTCGCAAGTAGCAGTTACAAATAATGGTAATTTATCATAGTTCTCCCAATCTTTAATTTGATCTATATCTATAATTCTTTCTGATGTAAGTCCTGACTCACCACCATGACCAGTATAATTTACTATTAAAGCTCCTTTATCTATCCTTCTGTTTATAGCATCTCTACATCCCTCACTTCTAGGTCCTGCAGGAGTAGATTCTTGATTAAAAATATCTAAATAGAGTTTGTCAAAATTGTAATTATCGTAATTATCATCAATTATATTACACAAATTATCTGATTGTTCCATATGAATATTTGCGTCAGTATCATCTCCATCATCTGCAATAAATGCAGCGTAATTTCTCCAACTACCCATAGATTCCCTATCATGATAATGAATAACCTTATTTACCATATCATTTGCTTCCTGTAGTGTTTTTGCTGGTAATCTTCCGATCCCAATATCAACTAGATCATTATTTAATTCTCCTTCATTATTATCTAAATAACCAAAATAATCATCTGTAGAATACGTATCTAAAGGACCTAAGGAATTATTGGATTGATACGTAATTACAAAATTTGTATTATTTGGAATTCTATCTTTTGGGTCGTAAGAAGCGTCACCTATAATTAATAAATACTTAAACATAGGATCTGGTAAATCATACAGATATTTACAATAATCTCTGATAGCAGAGATATCTTGTTTTCCAGAAGAAAATTCATTAAATACTTGTTGTGGAGTTACAACTTTACATTTACTACCATCTTTCTGAAAATGGAAATCTGCAAGAGCTTGTGCTGAAGACAGGAAATTCGGATGAGACACAATTAACATCTCAACATCTACATCT
>JABHQB010000086.1 GCA_018695965.1 Flavobacteriales bacterium
AAAACAAATATCCAGAAAAATATATTTACAAATATATCCACTCTAATTTTCTAAAAAATTATTTATGTTCTTCTCAATTCTATCCACTACATTACTGATGTCTTCTTTTATGAATTTTTCACCAATAATAATTTCATAAAGCTCAATATATCTATCAGAAACAGAAGTTACATATTCCTCACTCATAAACGGAATCTCTTGTCCTTCTTTTCCTTGAAAACCATTTTCAATTAACCATTGGCGCACAAATTCTTTTGAAAGTTGCTTGGGAGTTTCTCCACTTTGCACTTTCTCCTCATACCCCTCAATATAGAAATACCTAGAAGAATCAGGAGTATGAATTTCATCAATTAAGGTAATATTTCCTTCCGAATCTTTTCCAAATTCATATTTAGTATCTACTAAAATCAGTCCTCTTTCTTTTGCTATTTCAGTTCCTCTTTCAAAAAGTTCTCTAGTATATTTTTCTAAATGCAAATAATCTTCTTCCGATACGATTCCTTGAGATAAAATTTCTTCTCTTGAAATATCCTCATCATGACCAACATCTGCTTTAGTTGTAGGAGTAAGAAGTGGCTCATTAAATTTCTGGTTTTCTACCATTCCTTCTGGCATTGCTACTCCACACAATATTCTTTTCCCAGCTCTATATTCTCGCCAGGCATGACCAGTTAAATACCCTCTAATTACCATTTCTACTTTAAATGGTTCACACATTTTACCAACTGTAACACTTGGGTCTGGATTAGCTTCTTTCCAATTTGGCACAATGTCAGATGTTGCATCTAGAAATCTTGATGCAATCTGACTTAACACTTGTCCTTTATATGGGATTCCTTCTGGTAAAACATGGTCGAATGCAGAAATCCTGTCTGAAACTACCATTACTAACTTATCCTTTCCTATAGTATATACATCTCTTACTTTTCCTTTGTAAAATTTTGTTTGATTTGGGAAATTAAAATCTGTTCTAATTATTGAATTACTCATCTTTTGTTATTTTTATTATTTATACGCTTTAATTATTTTCTTCACTAATTTATGCCTGATTACATCTTTTTCATCTAGAAAAACAAAACTTACACCTTCTATTTTTTCTAATTTCTCTTTAGCTTGTACTAATCCTGATTTTTGTTTTGAAGGCAGATCAATTTGTGTTTCATCACCTGTAATTACGAACTTTGCGGACATTCCCATTCTAGTAAGAAACATTTTCATTTGAGATTCAGTTGCATTTTGTGCTTCATCTAAGATTACAAATGCTTTGTCTAAAGTTCTCCCTCTCATAAAAGCAAGAGGTGCAATTTGTATTATTCCTTGTTCTAAATAATCTTTAAGTTTTTCTGATGGAAGCATGTCAATTAACGCATCATACAATGGCTGCATGTACGGATCTAACTTTTCTTTTAAATCTCCAGGCAAGAAACCTAGATTTTCACCGGCTTCTACAGCTGGTCTAGTTAAGATGATTCTTTTTACTTCTTTTGATTTTAATGCTTTTACCGACAAAGCAACTGCAGTATATGTTTTTCCTGTTCCTGCCGGACCAATTGCAAAGAGTAAATCATTCTTCCTTATATTAGAAACTATCTTTCTTTGATTTACAGTTCTAGCTTTTATTAACTTACCGTCAGTTCCATGTAGAATTACATCGTCTTTATTTTCCAACACCTTCTTCTCATCTTCCATAATTAATCTTTCTATCTGATTAATAGTAAGCCGGTTATACTGATAAATATGATCAATAAAAGATTGGAATTTATTCTCAAAAAATAAGATTTTATCTTTATTCCCTATAACTTTTAATTTATTGCCACGAGCAACTAATTTTAAATCTGGGAAGTATTCTCTTATTTTATATAATTTTCTGTTATTTGAACCAAAAAGAACCACTAAATCAATTTTTTCTAAGTCAATAATTATTTCATTCATTAAAAAGGTAGTTTTGCTATATTTCTTTTTATTTTTGGTCATTGCTAAATAACAATAAAAATTACAAAATAACCATAGTTTTATAGCTATATATGTCAATAATTACTTTAACAACTGATTTAGGAATAAAAGACCATTATGTTGCTATAATTAGAGGAGAAATTTATAAACAATTTCCAGATATTAACATTGTTGATATCAGTCATGAAATTACAAAATTTGATATTCAAGAAGCTTCTTTTGTTTTTAAAAATAGCTACAAACATTTTCCGGAAGGAACTGTTCATATTATTGGAATTAATGACGAACTAAGTAATGAAAATCAGCATTTGGCATTTTCCATAAATAATCAATTCATTATTGGTCCAGACAACGGTATCTTCTCACTAATTTTTGATGAAGTATATCCTGAAAAAATAGTTCAAATAAATATCGAATTAGAAAGCGATAACTTAACCTTTGCAATAAAAGATGTCTTTCTAAAAGCTGCATGCCATCTAATTAGAGGAGGTACATTAGAAATGCTCGGCACTCAAATACCTGATTTTCAAAATAAAGCTGCTAGCTTAAAAGCGGTTACTACTCAAAATTCTATTAGAGGTACTATAATTCATATTGACTCTTATGGGAATGCTACAACAAACATTAATCGTGAGACATTTAATCGTATTGGTTCTGGAAGAAATTTTGAAATTCTGTATGGAAAAGAAACAGAAAATATTAAGAAAATAAGAAAGAAGTATAAAGATGTATCTGGAGGAGAAAGATTAGCTTTGTTTTCCACAGATGGATTTTTGGAAATTGCTATGAACCAAGGAAAAGCAAATGAACTTTTAGGACTTTATATGTACGACATAATTAGAATAGAATTTAAATAGTGAAAAAACATAAATACATAATTCTCATAATTGGAACCTTCCTGATTGTATTTTCATTGATTCTTTATTTCAATATCAAGAAAAATAGTAATAAAGATTTTAGAACTATAAAACTCCATGAAGAAACAAAAAAAATACTCGAGAGTTTAGATGATAAAGTTTATATAAATATTTATCTAAATGGTAATTTATCTCCACAATGCATTAAATTACAAGATTCTCTGACCTTACTATTGAATAATTTTAAGTCTTACACTAATAAAGAAATAGATTGGAGTCTTGTAGAAACAGATGAAGTTGAAGTAAATAAAAACGGACAAATCTACAGCCCCTTAAAAGATTCAGATATTTATCCAATATTTATAAAAGATCAAGAAAAATATTTTAAAATCTATCCATACGCAACAGTACATTATAAAGAAAAGATGTCACTACCAATTATATTACTACCTCCATCATTATCTAATAGCATGGGAATGCGTAATGATACTATAAATGAATTGTCAGCAAATAACTTAAAAGAAGCTGTAAATGACTTAGAATATAAGATTATAGAATCTATATATTTATTAAAACAAAAGAAAAAAAAGAAAATAGCTTTTCTTCAAGGTAATCTAGAATTAGATCGTGTTTATACTTGGGATATTCGTAATACACTAAAGAAATACTATGATATAGAATTTTTTGACTTAAATACTGATGGAATTCATCTTGCTACTAATTACACACTAAAAGACGCTAATAATCAGATTAAGCAGCTTGCTCAATATGAAGTGGTTATTATTGCAAATCCACAAGAACCTTATGATAACATGGAGAAATTAGTCATTGATCAATATATTATGAATGGAGGTAAAATACTTTTTCTATTAGATGGCACTTCTGCTCATATGGATAATTTTACAGATGGAAGTTTAAGCTTTATTTTAAACAAAAATAATCTTGATTTAGATACATTCCTTAATAATTATGGAGCACAAATCAATTATGATTTAATTCAAGATCAAACATGCACTAAAATACCACTAAGAATGCCAAATAAAAAACATGTTCTTGTAGATTGGCAATATAATCCCCTATTAATATCAAATCAAGATCATAT
>JABHQB010000007.1 GCA_018695965.1 Flavobacteriales bacterium
AGCTTTTGCTTACGGACATGGAGATGTTGTAATTAGTAAAAAATTGGAGCAACTAGGAGTAGATACTTTTTGGGTAGCAGATTTTGAAGAGGGAATTAGCCTACGAGAAGGCGGAATAAGATCTAAAATTATTATTGCAAATCCTGGGAGAAAATCATTTGATGATATCATAAAAAATGACCTTGATGTTGTATTACATAATAAAAATTTACTGAATTTTTATATTTCAAAGAACACAAATGTAAACGTTCATATTAAATTTAATACCGGCATGAATCGTTATGGTTTTGATATTGATGAAATAGAAGAAATATCCAAAAAACTTAAAAATAACAAACAATTAAACGTTGTCTCAGTTTGTTCTCATTTATCTTCTGCTGATGATATTTCAAAATCAGAAGCAACATTGAATCAAATAAAATTATTTGAAAAAATATCTAATCAATTAGAAAAAAAAATATCCCGCAAATTAGATAAACACATCCTAAATTCTAGTGGATTTCTTCATTTCCCAGAAAAAATGTTTAATGTGGTGAGATTAGGTATTACTTTGTTTGGAGCTTATAAAAGTGAAAATCTTTTACAGGTAAGTAAATTGAAATCTGTAATTAGCCAAAATAGAAACATCAAAAAAGGTTCTGGAGTGGGATACTCTGCAGGATTTGAAGCTGAAAAAGATATGAATATTTCTGTTGTTCCTGTCGGTTATGCTGATGGATTAAATAGAAAATTTGGTGAAGGGACAGGAAATGTGCTCGTTAATGGAGTTTTATGCCCTATTATCGGAAATATTTGTATGGATAGTTTTATTATCGATACAACACAAGTAAATTGTAACGAAGGAGATGAGGTAGAAATTTTTGGTGAAGGAAATTCTATTTTAAAGCTTTCGGAAGATTTGGGGACAATCCCATATGAAATTTATTCTACTTTAAACCGGAGAATTAAGAGAGTTTATATTAGTGATTAATTGTAATTATTGATAAAACTAATGTGTTTTGAGAATATTATTGCTGATAATTTTTACTCATTTGTTTTTAAGAGAGAATGATATTCATCCATGTTTTTAAATAATCGTAGAGCCTCATCAATATCTTTATCGTGTTTTAATCTATCAATAATTCTTCCTTCTTGATAATAGTACCTGCTTACAATTTCATTTGAAATAAAGGATATAATTTCTTCTTTATTATTTTCCAAATCATTTTCCTTGTTCAATTTAATTTTTTCTATCAATAAATTAAATTCTTCTGAGATTAGATCTGATGTTCCTTCTTCATCTGTGATCTCCTTAAAAATATCTAAAGCGTCTTCTGTTGCGGTAGTGTATTGATATTCTTTATCTGACAAAAACTCCACAAAATTATTAAATATTTCATCCGTTATTTCAAATTTTTCAATTGATTCTATTTTCTCATTTTTATATCTGAACTGAGTTGCAAAATCAAATACTAATCTTTTATTCATTAATGAAATAGAGATGTCCGAAACTTCTTCATTTTCTGTTTTAATGTCTGGAGTCACACCTCCCCCATCTTTGACCTCCCTTCCATTTCTTGTATAAAAAGTGGAAATTAATGAATCTGGGACTTTTCCTACGCTTCCATCTTCATTTCTATTAGAATAATCTAAAGCTTGTATACATCTTCCGCTAGGAATATAATATTTTGCAACCGTAACTTTTAACTGCGAATTGTATGGTAATTTACGGCTTTGTTGCACTAACCCCTTCCCATAAGATCTTCTCCCAATTACCACTCCTCTATCTAAATCCTGAACAGAACCTGAAACAATTTCAGATGCAGATGCAGAATTTGAATTTATTAAAACAATAAGTGGGGTTTCTTTATCTTCTGGATTACGTTTTGCTAGATAGATTTTCTCCCAATCTTTTATTTTTCCTTTCGTAGTTACAATTTCTTCTCCTTTATCTACAAACAAATTTACAATATCAATCGATTCATTTAATAACCCTCCTGGATTTGATCTTAAGTCCAAAATAATTCCTTTTAATTGTTGCTCCGATTTTAAATCTAAAAGTGCGCTTTTTATATCGTTTGCACAATTTCTAGTAAATGATCTTAATTTTATATAAGCTATCCCTTCTTCTAGAAAACCATAATACGGAACACTTTTCACCGTTACTTTTTCTCTATTAAATTTCTTTGTAAAAGTTTCTCCATCTCTTTCTATAAGTATTGTAACTTCAGTGTTTGGCTGTCCTTTTAAAATAGAGCTAAGTTCTTCTGTGGTTTTTCCTTTAGCTGATTTTCCATTTACTTCTAAGATTTTATCCCCAGCCATCAATCCTGCTTTCTGTGCTGGGAACCCTTTATAAGGTTCGCTAATAATAACATACTCTCCTCTTTTCGTAATCATAGACCCTATACCTCCATACTGTCCTGTTGTCATAAATCTGTAATCCTCAATATCAGATTCAGGAATGTAAGTAGTATAAGGATCTAAAGAATTTAACATCTCGTCTATTGCGGTTTTAATAAGATCTCCTGAATTTACCTCATCTACATAAAACATATCGAGTTCTTTATACAAATCTGTAAAAATCTCTATATTTTTTGAGGTCTCAAAATAATTAGTGTTCTGTGATTTTGATATAAAACTACTTACTGATAAAAGTAGTATTAAAGTTAGTTTGATAGCTAATTGAAAATAATTTTTTATCATGTTTTTTGTTATGGTACCAAGTCCTCACCACTTCCTCCACAAGGATGACATCTGGAAATTCTTTTTATTGATAAAAGACCCCCTTTAAAAGGTCCATGCTTTATTATTGCTTGTTTCCCATATTCTGAGCAGCTTGGAGTGTATCTACATCTAGGGGGAAGCATTGGCGAAATTATCGACTGATAAAATCTAATAATTATTAAAAAAATAAAAGAAAATAATTTTTTCATAATTTATCATTTAAACGGTGTAAAATTACTTTTATTTTTCCTTCTAACGAATTATATTCTGGAATTTCTGAAGATAGAAACATAAAAGATATATTAATCCCCTGATTATCTAATTGTAAGATGTTTTTATTTAATCTATAAGATTCTCTTATTAGTCGTTTTATTTTGTTTCTTTTTGTAGATAAAGGAATAATTTTTTTGGGGACAGAAATTAGTGTCTCTGATTGATTTTCTACTGAAGAATTTATAATCCAATGCACTTTTATTTTATTGTATGTAAAAGTATTTTTACTCCTAAATAAATTATCAATTTTTATTTTTGAGTTTAATTTCTCTTTTTTAGGAAAATTCTTCATGTTAAAACTAAAAAAGGAGATCATAAATCACCTTTTATTGATTATTTTTTAGATCTTTTTCTTTTATTCGCTTTTGTAATGTAATCATCTAAAGCCATTGACATGGAAGGAAATTTCTTATTCGGAACCTCAATATCTGCTATTAAATTATTGTCTTTTACTGCTTTAATTGTTGTAGGCCCAAAAACCGCAATTCTTGTTTCATTTTGTATGAAATCAGGGAAATTCTCATATAAAGATGTAATTCCTGTCGGAGAGAAAAATGCTAAAACATCATATTTTACATCTGAAAGATCCGAAAGATTAGCAGCAACTACTTTATACATTACCGCTTTTGTATAATCTAAGCCGCTTTCCTCCATTGTTTTATTAGTTTGGCCTTTTAAAAGATCCGAACAAGGAAGTAAAAATTTACTGTCTTTATGTTTTTGCATCAGAGGAAGTAAAGATACAAAAGTTCTTTCTCCTGTAAACACTTTTCTTTTTCTATAAACAATAAAGTTCTGCAAATAATAAGCAATTGCCTCGGATACACAAAAATATTTTGTATGATCAGGAATTTTTAATCTAAGTTTTTCCATCATAGAGAAATAGTGATCCATGGAATTTTTTGAAGTAAAAATAATAGCATCGTGGTTAAGCAAGGAAATTCTTTGTTCTCTAAATTCCATAGTTGTAAGTTCATCTACCTGAATAAACGAACGGTAATGCAATTTAAGTTTATGTTTCTCAGCTAATGAGTGATAAGGAGTTTTATTTTCAGGTTCTGGCTGAGAAATTAAAATCGATTTTACTTTTTTTTGTCTTTCTTTAGTCATATTCTTTACTTGTTTACGCAAAAACAATTCCTCTATAAAGTAGCAGTAGTGGAAAAAATTCAAGGATGCAAATATACAGAAATAAATAAAAACGAGAAAGTCCAAAAGATTTTATTCCTATTTTAAGTGTCCAAAATATTTTTAAAAGGAAAAATATAACCAAAAAGGAAAAAATTAATGTAGTGGAATATCCTTTTACATCTATAATGAAAAAATGAAAGAATAAAAGAACTGGAAAGATAAATAAAGCGAAAACTTTATCAAAAAGTGTTGTAAAAAATAATGCAATCTCCGAAATCTGTTTCATTTTTAATAAAACTCCCAAAAACCAAATTAATATGTATTTCACAACATAATACAAAGCAACAAACAACATAATTATTATTAAACTAATAAGTCCGGTTTTTTCAGATAATTTGAAACTCCAAATGAATAGAGAGATATTTAGAATCATAAGTGTTGAAAACAAAATATTCACTCTTTTTTTAAACACATTTTCATCTCTTAAGTACTGATTTGCATATCGTTGCACAAAAGCGCTTAATATAAAATCTTTTGCATATTTTTTATGAAAAGCATATAGAAACCCTATAATACTGAAAGAAATACTAAGAAATACAAAGCTAATATTTTGAAATTGTAGAGGTAAAAAAATTGTATTCATTATAAAAAAATGTGCAACAAAGATACTGATATGAGATTATTCAATACTTTTGCTACGATAAAATTTTTAAAAAGAAATTATGTCTCAAGATTTGTATCAATCTCCTGATTATTTTTTAATGGATGAGCTCCTTTCGGAAGAACATAAATTAATTAGAGATACTGCTAGAGGATGGGTAAAAAGAGAAATATCTCCAATAATTGAAGAATCCTGCCAAAAATCGGAATTCCCAAAAAAGATTATAAAAGGATTAGGAGAGATTGGTGCATTTGGATCTTACATTCCTGTAGAATATGGAGGTCATGGATTAGATCAAATATCTTACGGCTTAATTATGCAAGAATTAGAAAGAGGTGACAGTGGAGTGAGATCAACCTCTTCTGTTCAATCATCACTTGTAATGTATCCTATTTGGAAATATGGTAGTGAAAAACAGAAACAAAAGTTTTTACCAAAATTAGCAACTGGAGAGTTTATGGGTTGTTTCGGACTTACAGAACCAGATCACGGTTCAAATCCTGGGGGAATGGTAACAAACATAAAAGATATGGGTGACTATTATCTTTTAAATGGGGCTAAAATGTGGATTTCAAATGCTCCATTTGCAGATGTTGCGGTTGTTTGGGCAAAAAATGAAGAAGGTAGAATTAAAGGAATTTTAGTCGAAAGAGGAATGAAAGGATTTTCTACTCCAGAAACTCATGGGAAATGGAGCTTGAGAGCTTCTTCAACAGGAGAGTTAGTTTTCGATAATGTAAAAGTTCCAAAAGAAAACCTTTTGCCAGATAAAGATGGTTTAGGAGCTCCATTAGGATGTCTGGATTCTGCTAGATATGGGATTGCATGGGGAACAATAGGTGCTGCTATGGATTGTTATGATACAGCCTTAAGATACTCAAAAGAAAGAATTCAATTTGGGAAACCAATCGCTTCTTTCCAATTACAACAAAAAAAACTAGCGGAAATGATTACTGAAATCACAAAAGCACAAGTTCTAACTTGGCGTTTGGGTGTCCTTAGGAATGAAGGTAGAGCAACTACTGCGCAAATTTCTATGTGTAAGCGTAACAATGTAGATATGGCACTTAAAATTGCCAGAGAAGCAAGACAAGTATTAGGGGCTATGGGAATTACAGGAGAATATTCTATCATGAGACACATGATGAATTTAGAATCTGTAATTACTTATGAGGGAACACATGATATTCACTTATTAATTACAGGAATGGATATTACAGGTAAAAACGCATTTAAATAATGAGAAATGTTTTTAAATTAGTATCACTTTTAGAGGGAGTGTCTTACATACTCCTTCTTTTTATAGCTGTACCTTTAAAATATTGGGGTGGTGATGAACAATATGTAAAATTATTAGGAATGCCACACGGATTATTATTTGTAGGATATATTATATTGGCTTTTTTGATAAAAGATGATGAAAATTGGACAAGTAATGATTTTGGAATTGTATTAATCTCTTCCGTCCTTCCTTTTGGAACTTTTTATATAAACAAAAAATATTTGAAAAAATAATATTATTTCTTCAACAACTTAACTGCTTCTAATAATTCATTATACCAGGCCTCTCCATATTTTCGGATTAAGGGTTCTTTTAAAAAAACATAAATAGGAATTTCTAATTTACTGCCACATTCGCAAGCGGGTTTGCAAATTTTAATGTCTTCATAATTTACCGCATCAAAATCACGGTACTCTTTTATCCGTATTGGGAACAAATGGCAAGAAATAGGCTTCTTAAAATCTATTTTACTTTTTAGAAAAACTTTTTCTATAGAACATAAATTAATCCCATTTTCTTCCACTACAAAAGCGCATTCACGGTTATTTATAAGTGGAGTTGTTAAATCTCCTTCCAAGTCATATACAGCAACTCCCTGATTTTCAATCTCAGTAATTCCCTCTTTTCGCATATATGGTTTTACTTTCTCATAAATCTCATCTAATATTTTTTCTTCCTCTTTTAATAATGGGGCTCCAGAATCTCCCTCTACACAACAGGCTCCTTTACATGCATTTAAATCGCACACAAAATGTTTTTCAAAAATATCTAAAGAAATAATTTTATCCTGTACTTGAATCATAAAGCAAAACTACAATAAATTACTATTTTTGCTGTATGGCGAATTATGAAGATATTTTTAAGAAAGTAGTTTCCCATGCTAAAGAGTATGGTTATGTTTTTCAGTCATCAGAAATTTATGATGGTTTAGCAGCCGCTTACGATTATGGGCCAAATGGTATTGAGCTAAAAAATAATATTAAAAACTATTGGTGGAAATCAATGGTTAATATGCACGAAAATATTGTAGGATTAGATTCCTCTATTTTTATGCATCCTACTACTTGGAAAGCTTCTGGTCATGTTGATGCTTTTAACGACCCTTTAATTGATAATAAAGACTCTAAAAAAAGATACAGAGCAGATGTTCTAATTGAAGATCATATTACAAAAATTGAAGCAAAAATTGAGAAAGATTGTATAAAAGCTGCCAAGCGTTTTGGAGATGCTTTTAACAGAGAAGAATTTGTAACTACCAATGGTAGAATTTTAGATAGACAAAAACAAATTGATGAAATAAACGAGAAAATGAGTACTGCTCTTACTGCAGGAAAATTAGATAACGTAAAAGCGTTAATTGAAGAATTAGATATAAAGTGTCCTGTTTCCGGAACAAATAATTGGACGGATGTTCGTCAGTTTAATTTGATGTTTAAAACACAAATGGGAGCTACTGCAGATGCTGCTTCCGATTTATATTTACGACCAGAAACAGCACAAGGTATTTTTGTAAACTTCCTAAATGTGCAAAAAACTGCTCGCATGAAGATTCCTTTCGGAATTGCGCAAATTGGTAAGGCGTTCCGAAATGAAATTGTAGCTCGACAATTTATCTTCCGTATGAGAGAATTCGAACAAATGGAAATGCAATTTTTTGTTCGACCAGGAGAAGAAATGAAATGGTACGAATACTGGAAAGATTTCCGAATGAAATGGCACAACTCACTTGGAATGGGAGAAAAAAATTATCGTTTCCACGACCATGAAACTTTAGCACATTATGCAAATGCTGCTGCCGATATTGAATTCAAATTCCCATTCGGATTTAAGGAATTAGAGGGAATTCATTCTCGTACAGATTTTGATTTGAAAGCACATCAAGAACATTCTGGGAAAAAATTACAATATTTTGATCCAGAATTAGGAGAAAGTTATATTCCGTATGTAGTAGAAACATCTATTGGTTTGGACAGAATGTTTCTTACCGTATTAAGCCATTCTTTCCAGGAAGAACAGTTAGAAAATGGGGAAAGTAGGGTTGTGCTAAAAATACCTGCTATTTTATCCCCAATAAAAGCGGCTATCCTACCACTTACTAAAAAAGATGGTATGCCAGAAAAAGCAAGAGAAATTATGAAAATGTTACAAATTGATTTCAATTGCCAGTATGAAGAAAAAGATTCTATCGGTAAAAGATATAGAAGACAAGATGCGATTGGGACATCTTTCTGTATTACGGTGGATCATAAAACTTTAGAAGACAATACCGTTACTTTACGAGATAGAGATACTATGGAACAGGAAAGGGTTTCAATAGAAAAACTACACTCAATTATTGCAGAAAAAGTAAATATCTCTAAGTACTTGATTTAGTTTTCTCCCTGAGAAGTTACTGAAATTTTATCGAAAGAGGCGTCAATAGGAGGTTGTATCTTCTCTACTTCTACAGTTACTTTTTGCACTTTATTTAGAGGTAAGATTGTGTCAACAATTCTTTTTGCAGGATTTTCTATCATGTTAGATCGGATTGCCATTTGTTCCTTTACAATTTCTATGATTTTTACATAATCTACCGTATCGTTCAAATCATCTGTTTTTTCTACTTCAGAAGTATCCGCTTCTATCCAAACATTTACAATAAAATGACCTCCTAATTTTTTTTCTTCTGGCAAATGTCCATGAAAGGCAAATACTCGAATTCCTTCTACCGTAATCAATCCCATTAGTTAATTTTTTCTAAAGCAGTTTCCATTCTTTTAATCGTTTCTTCTTTTCCTAAAAGAGACGCAATATCAAATAAAGAAGGTCCCATCCCAAGTCCAGTTAAGGAAACTCTGAATGCTGGAAGCAATTTCCCCATTCCTAATTCATTTTCTTCTAAATAGGATTTAAATTCTTTTTCAATATTTTCAGAATTAAAATCAGAAATTTCTTCTATTCTATATTTTAATTCTGTCATATATTTCGGAGTATCTTCTTTCCACTTTTTACGGATAGTTTTTTCATCATAAGATGTAGGTGCAGAAAAATAATATTTCCCTTCCTCCCACATATCTTTTATAAAAGTAGCTCTTTCTTTCAATTGTTCACAAACAGTTGCCACAAAATCATCTTCAGCCTCTACCCCATTTTCTTTTAGAATAACTTGTAAATCTTGTGATAACTCTTCTTTTGTTTTTGCTCTCAGATATTGCTGATTGAACCATCTTGTTTTATCAAAATCAAACTTTGCTCCTGCCTTCCCTACTCTTTCTAAACTGAAAGCTTCTATCAATCCTTCCATAGAGAATATCTCTTGTGTTGTTCCTGGATTCCACCCTAAAAAGGAAAGCATGTTTATAAACGCATCTGAAATATATCCACTTTCTCTGTAACCAGAGCTTACATCTCCAGTTTCTGGATTGGTCCACTGAGTTGGGAAAACCGGGAACCCTAATCTATCACCATCACGTTTACTTAATTTTCCATTCCCATCTGGTTTTAATATTAAAGGTAAGTGTGCAAATTCTGGTATTTTATCTTCCCATCCTAAATAACGGTATAACAAAACATGTAAGGGTGCAGATGGCAACCACTCTTCCCCTCTTATTACATGAGAAATTTTCATAGTATAATCATCAACCACATTTGCCAAATGATAAGTTGGCATCCCGTCGGATTTAAAGATAACTTTATCATCCATATTATTAGTGTTTACCACTACCCAACCTCTTATAATGTCGTTTAATTTCACCTCCTCATTTCTAGGCATCTTTATTCGGATAACGTACGAATCTCCGTCCTGCATTCTCTTGTTAACTTCATCTTCCGAAAGAGCTAAAGAATTTTGCATTGTAGTACGAGTTACTGCATTGTATTGTGGAGAAGGAACTCCAGCCTCTTTCATTCTCTCTCTCATTGCGGTAAGTCCTTCTGAAGTATCAAAAGCATAATAAGCAAAACCATCTTTTACTAATTGCTCGGCATAAGGCAAATACATTTCTTTTCTTTCAGATTGTTTATAGGGGCCAAAATCTCCTCCAACAATAACGCTTTCGTCAAACTCTATACCACACCATTTTAAAGAATCAATAATGTATTTTTCTGCTCCTTCCACAAATCTTGCTTGATCAGTATCTTCAATCCGCAAAATCATTTTTCCTCCTTTATTTTTTGCAAAAAGATAATTATAAAGAGCTGTTCGTACTCCTCCAATATGTAATGGTCCAGTCGGACTTGGCGCAAATCTTACTCTTACCTCTGACATTATTAATTTTATTTAAGGAAGCAAATATAATACTTACAAAAGTATTCGTTTATATTTAACAGATATAAAATTGTACTTTTGCAATCTGATGGGGAAGACGAAAAGAAACATATTGTTTGATAAGCTTAACAGGTTTATCAGTAAATACTATAAAAATAAAATCTTGAAAGGATTTATTTTTTTAGCAGCTACCTTATTATTTTTTCTGTTATTATTTTCTATTCTTGAATATTTTTCTAGATTTAAATCATCTAGCAGATCTCTATTATTTTGGTTATATATAATAATCAATTCTTCTATTTTTATTGGATTTATTCTGATACCTATATTAAAATTATTCCGATTAGGAAATACTCTAAATTATACAGATGCTGCCAAAATCATTGGGAAATATTTCTCCGATATTGATGATAAAATACTTAACATTCTTCAATTAAATAAACTTTCTGATAGAGATAACGGACTTATAAGTGCTAGTATTGATCAAAAAACAAACAATATTTCGGTGTTTTCATTCAGGAAAGTTGTGAATTTTAAAGAAAATAAAAAATACTTGAAATTAGTTTTAATTCCACTTTTGTTTATCCTGATTTTTATTTTTTCTGGTAACGGAAAACTTATTACCGAAAGTTCTGCCAGAATTATTAATCATAATACTGAATATATACCTAAATCTCCTTTTAGTTTTATTATTAAAAATAATAATTTATCGTGTTTACAGTTTGAGGATTTTAATTTGGAAGTTAATATTTCGGGAGAAAAAATCCCTGCAAATGTGTTTATAGAAATAGATAATAATAGGTTCAGCCTAGTAAAAGATAATATTACTGACTTTCATTTTTTGTTTAAAAATATAAATAAAGATATTGAATTTAAGTTTTTTGCTAATGGATTTTATTCGAGTACATATACTTTAAAATCATTACTAAAACCAAGTATCTCTGGTTTTTCTGTTTTTTTAGATTACCCAAAATACACCAATTTACCAGATGAAAAACTAGACAACATTGGAGATGGAAGTGTTCCAGAAGGAACAAAAATAAAATGGGATTTTGATTTTAAAAATTCTGATTCATTATTCTTTGAAATTGAAGAAAAAATGGAGAAACATAAAATTTATAATAATCAATTGCAAATAAATAAATCTGTGAATTCAAATTTATTTTATTCTGTTTCTACAAAAAAAAATAATATTGTTTCGGATAAAACAAATTATAAAATTTCTGTAATAAAAGATGAATTCCCAAAAATACATTTAGAATCGACATTAGATAGCTCTACAAATCAACTATTCTTTAGTGGTGATATTTCTGACGATTATTCCTTAAAAAAACTAGTATTTTCATATTCTGTTTCTGAAAATGATAGTTCTTATTCTTTTTCTGAAGAAATTAAAATAAATAATTTAAGTAGTGAAAAATATTATCATTATTTAGATGTGAGTTCACTAAATCTTAATCCTTCTGACAAACTTACTTACTACTTTGAGGTGTGGGATAATGATGGAGTAAACGGGAGTAAATCTGTAAAAACTTTTGTTGGTTTATATCAAGAGATTTCTGTAAAAGAAATAAAAGAAAAGCGAGATAATGAAAATGAAAAAATTAAAGATAATCTGGACGAAAGTATTGAACTCTCCTTAGAAATTCAGAAGGAAATTGAAGAATTAAAAAAATCTTTAATCAATAAAAAAACTCTTGGTTGGGAAGAAAAGAAAAAAGCAGAAAATGTAATTAAAAAACAAAAACAATTAGAAAATCTGATAAAAGAAAATAATAAAAAGAATTCTAATAAAAACAAAATACAAAAAAAACTTAACTCAACCATTTTAGAAAAACAAAAGAAATTAGAAGAACTAATGGATAAAGTTTTGGATGAAGAAAGTAAAAAACTTATGGAAGATCTTCAAAAATTACTAGAAGAAATGAATAAAGAAGATCTAAAAGAAGTTTTAGATAAGATGGAAAAAGACAACTCGGATTTGGAAAAAGAATTAGACAGAAACCTAGAGTTATTTAAAGAATTAGAATTTGAACAAAAACTAGAAGAAACAATTGATAAAATTGATGAATTAAAAAAGAAACAAGAAGAACTAAAAGAAAAAACAGATGATAAAAAATCTGAATCTGAAGAGCTTGGGAAAAAACAAGAAAAACTACAGGAAGAATTAAATGAATTAGAAAAAGAACTAGAAAAATTAGATAAGCAAAACTCTGAATTAGAACAGAAAAAAGATCTTCCAAATTTAGAAGAAGAAAAGAAAGAAGTTTCCAAATCAATGGAAGAAAGTAAAAAAGAGTTAGATAAAAAACAAAAAAAGCAATCTTCAAAAAAACAAAAGAAAACAATTGAAAAACTAGAAGAGATGTCAGAAAAAATGAAGGGATTACAAAGCTCATGTTCAAATGATAAGCCTGTAGAAGACATGGAAACACTTAGACAAATTCTGGAAAATTTAATTACCCTTTCATTTGAAGAAGAAGAATTAATAAATAAAATTTCTTTATTACCTAAAAACAGCAATAGTATTGTAAAGTATATACAGCAACAAAAGAAACTTTCAGATGATTCTCAGATAATAGAAGACTCTCTATTAGCTTTAAGTAAAAGGGTAGTTCAAATAGAATCAATAATAAATAAGGAAATTAGTTCCATAAATTATAATATGGAGAAATCTATATCATTACTAGAAGAAAGGAAAATAAGTGTTGGTGTTGCTAAACAACAATTTGTAATGACTTCTGTGAATAATTTAGCTCTTTTGCTTTCTGAGACTTTAAAACAAATGCAATTAGAATCATCATGTAATAAACCTGGCACGAAACAGTGTAATAAACCTGGAAGTTCGTCAAAACCATCTTTATCAGAATTAAAGAAATTGCAGAAAAAACTGCAGCAACAGATGAAAGACAAGAAGGGAGAAAAAGGTAAAAAGGGAGAGAAAAATAAAGGTAACTGTCAATCTAAAGAAGGTCAAAGTAAAGAATTGATGCAATTAGCTCAGCAACAGCAGCAAATCAGAGAAAGATTACAAGAATTAAGAGATGAAATAGGAGAGAATGGAGAAAAAGGAAATATAGATAGAATATTGGAGAAAATGGAGGAAAATGAAACAGATATACTTAATAATAACATTACAAATGAAACCCTTTTAAGACAAGAAGAAATCCTTACAAAACTTTTGGAAGCAGAAGAATCTCAAAGAGAAAGAGGTGAGGAAGAAAAAAGGGAATCTATCGAATGGAATTACGAAATAAAAAATAATAGCTCTGAGTATTTAGAGTATCTTCAGAAAAAGAAGGATCAAGAAGAACTTTTGAAAACAACTCCAATTCAACTTAATCCTTTCTACAAGAAAAAGGTAAATGAATATTTTAACAATCTAACTGATGAATAATACAATAAAATTTCATTATGAAACAGATTTTTTATTAGAAAACACAGAAAATTACATCAAATGGATAAAGGACGTTATTATAGAAGAAAACAAGGAATTGGGGGAGGTTAATTATATTTTCTGTGATGATAAATATTTGTTAGAAAAAAATATTAACTACCTGGATCACGACACACTTACTGACATTATTACATTTAGTTATTGTGAAGGAAATATGATTTCATCTGATATTATGATTAGTGTTGAAAGAGTTATGGAAAATTCTTTTATTTTTGAAAATTCTTTTTCAGAAGAATTAAATAGGGTTATCATACACGGAATATTACACCTTGTTGGATATAACGACAAAACAGAGAAAGAAAAAGAAATAATGAGAAAAAAAGAAGATTATTATATAAATAATTTTGTTATTTAGTTGATTTTCAATTATTTAACGGATTTGTTTCATGTGGAACAATTATGATTTTAGACGAAAAATATGATTTAATAGTTGTTGGTGGTGGACATGCTGGTTGTGAAGCATCTCATTCTGCCGCAACTCTTGGTTCCAAAGTTTTGTTAATTACTCAAAATTTGGAGACAATTGCCAGGATGTCTTGTAACCCAGCTATGGGAGGTATTGCAAAGGGACAAATAATTAGAGAAATTGACGCTTTAGGAGGTATGTCTGGTGTCGTAACGGATGAATCTTCAATTCAGTTTAGAATGTTAAATAAATCAAAAGGACCAGCTATGTGGAGTCCGAGATCTCAATGTGACAGAAAGGTGTTTGAGCAAAAATGGAGAGAAAAATTAGAGTCTAATAAGAATCTTGATTTCTGGCAAGATATGGTGTATGAACTTCTGATTGAAAAAAACAAAGTAGTTGGGATAATCACACAAATGGGAATAGAGATACATTCCAAATCAGTTATCCTATGCAACGGAACATTTATGAATGGATTAATTCATTTGGGAGAAAAAAATTATGAAGGAGGTCGTTCTGGAGAACCAAACTCTAGAGGGATTACAAAACAACTTATTGATTTAGGGTTTACACATGGAAGGATGAAAACAGGGACTCCTCCTAGACTAGACGGAAGATCTATTAATTATTCTTTAACAGAAGAGCAAAAAGGAGATGAATCCCCATTAAAATTTTCTTTTACAGAAACAACTCCAGCAAAGAAACAATATAGTTGCTTTATTACTTATACTTCTGATGAAGTTCATGATATTTTAAAAGAGGGATTTGAAAAATCTCCCCTTTTTACTGGAAGAATTAAGGGATTAGGTCCAAGATATTGTCCTTCAATAGAAGATAAAATACAGAGATTTGCTACCAAAAATAGACATCAATTATTTATTGAGCCAGAAGGAGCAAACACAGTTGAAATCTATTTAAATGGATTTTCTACATCTTTACCTGAGGAGGTACAATTGAAAGCATTAAGAAAAATAAAAGGATTGGAAAATGTGAAAATGTTCCGAGCTGGATATGCTATAGAATATGACTACTTCCCACCAACACAATTAAAACATACGCTTGAAACTAAATTAATCGAAAATCTGTATTTTTCAGGTCAAATAAATGGAACTACTGGATATGAAGAAGCTGCTTGTCAAGGATTAATTGCTGGAATAAACTCACATCAGAAAACAAACAGTAAAGAAGAGTTTATTTTAGATAGGTCGGATGCATATATTGGTGTTTTAATAGATGATTTAATTACTAAGGGGACTGATGAGCCTTATAGAATGTTTACATCCAGAGCGGAATACAGACTATTGTTGAGACAAGACAATGCGGATATTAGGCTTACTAAAAAAGGATTTGAATTAGGACTTGCTAGTAAAGATAGGGTAGATAAACTAAATAATAAAATTAAGGAGGGAAAGAAATTGCTTTCGTTTCTTGAAAAACAATCTGTTTCTCCAGAAGAAATAAACTCCCTTTTATCTGAAAAGGGCAGTGCTTCACTAAAACAAAAGGTGAAATTAAAGTCTGTATTATCTCGTCCTCATATTTGGATTGAGGATTTACTAGTTATAGATAGTTTAAATAATTTTATTAAAGAAAATGAAATTAGTTTGGAATCAATGACACAAACTGAAATACAAGTAAAATACAGTGGATATATCAATAAGGAACAGGATACTGTTTTAAAGGTTACAAAACTAGAAAAAATAATAATCCCAGATAAATTTGATTACTCCAAACTTCAATCAATTTCAATGGAAGGCCGAGAGAAATTAAATGAAATAAGACCTAAATCAATAGGGCAAGCTTCTAGAATAAGTGGGGTTTCTCCATCAGATATTAATGTGTTATTAATTTATATTGGAAGATGATGGAAATAAAGAACTGTCCTGTTTGCAACAACAGTAATTTCTCTAATCATATAGAAAGTAAAGATTTTTCGGTAAGTAAAGAATCTTTTATAATTGTAAGCTGTGATGAATGCGATTTTCACTTTACAAACCCTAGGCCTTCAAATGAGAATTTAGGGAAATATTATATATCTGATCATTATATTTCACATAACAACACTAGCCGAACCTTCTTTGAAAAGGTATATCAATTAGTTAGAAAGTTTGCAACAAATGGAAAATTTAGTCTGATTTCTTCTTTCTTTTCTAGTGGAAGGATTTTAGATGTTGGCTGTGGTACTGGAGATTTTCTAAATAAATGTAAAAGTAAAAATTGGGAAACTAAAGGCATTGAACCTAGTAAAATTGCTAGAGATCAAGCAATAAATAATTATAACTTAGATGTGGAAGAATCTACAGATTTATCCCAATTAGAAGGACAATTTGATATTATTACAATGTGGCATGTTCTTGAACATGTTCCAAACTTAAATGAAACTCTAGTACAATTTAAGCAATTACTTTCTAAAAAAGGGAAAATAATAATTGCTGTGCCGAATTTAGAAAGTTATGACGCTAAATATTACAAAGAATATTGGGCAGCATATGATTTGCCAATTCATCTATATCATTTTTCGAAAAAAAGTATTTGTACTCTTTTTGAAAAACATGGATTTAGTTTGAGAAAAACAAAAGGAATGAAATTTGATTCTTTTTATGTTTCCATGCTAAGTGAGGAGCACATTAGCGGAAAGAAAAATTTTATCAAATCTGTTTTTGTTGGGATAATCTCAAATTTATATGGATTATTTGGAAAAGATGGGTTTTCAAGTTGTATTTATGTGCTTGAAAGATCAAAATAGCTGATTTTATTAATTCTAAGACAGGTTTGCTAAATTTTGAGATAACGTCATCTGTAATTTGAGATTGTTAAACCTGGGAGACGTTTTTATCGTATTGATTTACAGTATCTTAGATGTTTTAATTAGATTTTGTCCTTATTTTTTGTATTTTTGAAAAAAACTAAATAATGAAAAAAATTATATTTTCTATACTTCTTGTATTTCTTATTACTAATTCTTTTTCACAATGTATAAACGCAAATAGTTTATATACAGACAATATAACTTATTTGAACGCTCTTGCAAATTGGGAGTCTGCTCCTGCTGCAGATCATTATCTTATTCATTATAGAGTATTAGGCACAGTGAATTGGAGTAATGTAGGAAATATTGCTGGAAGTGACACCACAAGAAACATACCTCAATTGCAATCGTCTACCACATATGAATGGCAAATAAAAACTTTTTGTGACACCTCCAATCAACCTAATTCTGGTTGGTCGTACTCAGATACATTTACAACAGCAGCTTTTGTGCCTTCACCTTTTAATCCGAGTATTTTCCCAATTATTGCAAATTTAACGTGTAATGAGAATACTGCTTTTACCATAATTGCTGAGCAAATTCAAAATGAGCCGGATATCGCTTCCTCTGTTTTTTCTTCTGATAAAGGGTATTTTGAGATAAGCACTTTAACTAGCGGAGATGTTTTGGGAAATGCATCCTATACAAGTTCTTTTCTGAATTTCACTGCTAGTTTGGTTCTGGATTTTACATTAGGTCCAAATTACGCTAAAATAGATATGATTGACACTGCTGGAGCAACAATGGGATTTTTTATAATTGAAAATCTAACTCCTGGAGTGAAAATTTCATCTATTGGACCAAATGATGGGAATAACTACACTAGTGGATATATTAGTCAGATTAATTTTACGGATTTATTTGTAAATCCAAATGAAGCAGGCCCTATCACTTTTACAGCTACTATAGAT